>JAYTMF010000125.1:0-2095 GCA_043728755.1 Flavobacteriales bacterium | reverse complement strand
GCGAAGAAAAAAATGACGAGCCATACAAGCCCTTTCACCAGAAAAAAAATGAAACCTGCGACGCCAAGTCGCTTAAGCCATGTTTTGAAATTCTTCTTTTCTTCGCCTTGCATATTGAATTGCAAAGAACCACATTTTAAGGTGAAATCAGCAGCGAAAGTTTCGTTCTTTGCCACCTTTAGAAAATCAAGCCAATACCATTCGAAATGAAAAAAATATTGATAGCCAACAGAGGAGAGATCGCATTACGCGTGATGAGATCAGCAAAGGATATGGGCATTTCCACTGTTGCCATTTATAGCGAGGCTGATCGCTCAGCGCCATTCGTGAAATATGCTGATGAAGCCGTTTGTGTTGGTCCTCCGCCATCCAATCAAAGTTATCTACGCGGAGATAAGATCATTGAAATATGTAAGGAACTTGGTGTGGATGGCATTCACCCTGGTTATGGATTTCTTTCGGAAAACGCAGGTTTCGCGAGAGATGTGAAGAAAGCCGGACTCACGCTTATCGGTCCGAGTCCGGAAGCGATGGAGATCATGGGTGATAAACTTTCCGCGAAGCGGGCAGCGAAGAAATACAATATCCCAATGGTTCCCGGAACGGAAGGCGCTGTGAGCGATGTGGAAGAAGCGAAAAGAACAGCATTGGAAGTGGGTCTACCTATTCTGATCAAAGCGAGCGCTGGTGGCGGCGGAAAAGGAATGCGCATCGTAGATCATATCGAAGAATTGGAAGAACAAATGGCGCGCGCCATCAGTGAGGCGCTCAGTTCATTCGGTGATGGTTCTGTTTTCATCGAAAGATATGTTGCAGGTCCTCGTCATATTGAAATACAAGTTCTGGCTGACAATCACGGCAACGTAGTTTACCTTTTCGAAAGAGAATGCAGCATACAACGCAGACACCAGAAAGTGATCGAAGAAGCACCCTCAGCTGTGTTGACACCGGCGTTGAGAAAGGCCATGGGCGAAAGTGCTTGTGATGTGGCGCGCAGTTGCAACTACTCCGGTGCGGGGACGGTAGAATTTCTGCTCGATGAAAATCACAATTACTACTTCCTCGAAATGAATACACGATTGCAGGTGGAACATCCTGTGTCGGAAATGATCACAGGGATCGATCTCGTGAAAGAACAGATCAATGTGGCGCGTGGTGAGAAACTTAGTTTTTCCCAAGACGATTTGAAAATCAATGGCCATGCGCTTGAAGTTCGCGTTTATGCGGAAGATCCCGCGAATAATTTCCTGCCCGACATCGGCCGGCTTGTCACATACGAAAGACCTTCCGGGCCCGGTGTGCGTGTGGATGACGGTTTTGAAGAAGGCATGGACATTCCGATCTACTATGATCCAATGATCTCTAAGTTGATCACGCACGGCAAAGACCGTGATGAAGCCATTCGACGTATGGTGCGTGCTATTGACGACTACAAGATCACCGGATGTCAGACTACTTTGGGATTTTGCAAATGGGCCATTCAACACGAAGCTTTCGTAAGTGGAAATTTTGATACCCACTTCATTAAAAAGTATTTCACTCCTCAAGTATTGCTTCGAGAAGATCAGGATGAAATAGAAATCGCTTCATTGGCCGCGTTGAAAGCATTTCTGGAGAAAGGCCACGAGTCCAATTCAGCAGATGAGCAAACTGTTGTTAAATCAAAATGGAAATCACAAAGGCTTCAAAATTGAGCTAACTTCGCAAGAAGCTTGATGACAGTAACATTTTAGATCGTTATACGTTAGATAAATGTTCTGCAAGGTCATTGACTACGGAGGTTCAAGGTGAAAAAATTACTCTTACCATTCATATTTGTGTTCCTCGGAAAATGTATTTCCGCGCAGTTGGATACCGCTCCGCGATATATTGTGCTTGATACCTTGACCACCGAATTCTACAATTCCGTTTGGTATGTGCTGGATGGAGATACGTTGGTAACAGCTACTCACACTGCAATAGATGTCAGTGCGAAAGCCACCAATCGCCACAAGAAAAATCAATACGACCGTTTACAACAAAAGGTGATCAAGGTCTATCCTTACGCGCATGCAGCAGCCGAAGTGATGAAAATGTATGATGCGCTGTGTACACA
>JAYTMF010000124.1:0-5131 GCA_043728755.1 Flavobacteriales bacterium | reverse complement strand
CGCAACTCTTGTGAAAGTTGCTGATGAGGTTGAATTCCGCTGTTATAAAATTCGATGACTTCTTCCAATGACTTGATATGACCGTCGTGCATATATGGTCCTGTCAACGCGATGTTTCGCAATGTTGGCGTTTTGAAAAAGCCGTTCATGGTTTGTCCGAATTCGTCCACACCATTCATTCCGTGATCTTTATAATTCAATTCCAGTCCGATGTTTTTTGGTGCCGACAAACTGCCATCGAGATTCACGCCACCATGACATTGTGAGCATGCAAATTTCCTGAAGAAAAGATGCTTGCCAAGATTTTCCTGCGCGGTATAGTTCGGAAATAAAACGAGATTCGCACCATTGCCCATCACAGAAGTCGGATCCACCATTACACGACCTTTATCATATTTTGAACTTACTGAAATTATGGATTTCACGAATTGCGCGAGCGCTCTGCCGATCTTATTGGTTGTTACCTCTTCGTTGCCGAAAGCCCCCACAAAAAGTGATGTGTAGTAATGCGTTCGGCGAACTTTTTCTTCCATGTAGAGCGTATCCGGAATTCCCATCTCCACGTGGTTGGCTATCGGCTGGAGTACCATATGATCCAATGTGGATTCGCGAAGGTCCCAGAAGAATCCAAGTTGAGTACCTGTATTGACAATACTTTGCGTATTCCGTCCTGTCAATAGATTTTCAAACCCATCGCTGAAAGCAACATTGTCAGAAAATCCATGCATTTGTTTGTGACATGTTCCACAGCTCACGCGATTGTTTCTTGACAACTGTGTATCATAGAAAAGCACCCTACCCAATGTAGCGACATGATTATTGATCACCGAGTCGCCATAAGGGACAAAGAATGCTGCATTCGCAGGAGTGTCATACAACGCGACTTGTTCCGGAAGTACCAGTTTTAATTGCTTAGATGAAAGATCATCTTTAACACATCCGATCACTGCAATCGATATGGCAACTATGCAAAATAAGATGTGTTTGATGTGGTTCATCCAAAGATTAATTTCAGAATCTCACGTTTAAAAACAACGCTGTTGGCGCCATTACAGTGCGTCGTGTCCCTTCATAATTGCGTTCAATGTTGGCTTCATTTAGATTACTGTTATCCCTATCGGAGATCTTAAAAGAGGTAATACGCCACAATAATTCTGTTCCAACACTTACGCGTGGTGTAATGTGGTATTGCAAATAAATAAAAGGTGAGAAGCCTGATTCATCTCGCTGGATCTTATGTTCAGTTTTGACCTTGGTGCCGTCTTCATTGTTGAACTCTGCTGAATTGCGTTTGATGTCTTTCGTCGTGATATAATCAACACCAAGTTTACATGTCCAATCTGAACTCAGATGAATATCCCAATTCAATCCTATTCTGAAATCTCTTCGAAGCGTGTCCATTTCAAATATCGTAGCGCCATTGGCAAGAGTCGGCAATTCCGTATTGGTTACTGAGCGATGACCGAATCCCATGCGCATTCCGATGCGCTTATAATGCGCATCCACCGTGAACATATATGGATTCCATACATCATAATCGAGATTCTGCGCACCGATTCCCATGTTGAGAATTCGTATCACATTCACGCCAACATCCACGTAACTTGTGTCATCCTGGGCATTAGAAAAATGTGACATTGAAAATACACAAAGGGTGAAAAGTAGTTTTTTCATCGTAATTTTTTATTGGTCATTAGAACGTTGATGCGGCATCGATGTTACCGTTCCATACAAATTAATACCGATTGGACAAGTGTAATAGTCCAGTCTTTGCTTCGCCAGATTGAAGTAAACACTTGTATCCATTGGCATTTACCACTGTATGCTCTCTCAAACATTGGCACGTTTTATAAATCACATTGGTATAACATGACGGCAATGATCGGATCGTTGCATGATGATAGAAAAAATGAACAGCGAGATGTTGGCGATGAATACAAATTATGATGGAACTTCTCAATTTGCAAGCACGCTTCTCCGACGTAAAATCCTGTCTGATTTCGCAATCACTATGCCCTCATTTTCAAATTCCCATAACCAGAATCGACAATGTTTCTGCGCCCAAATCAAAAATCGCAAATGTTTACTTCTGCCTGAAATACAACCTCACCGGAATACCTTCAAAGTCGAAATGTTCTCTCAATTTGTTTTCAAGAAAACGCATATAGGGATCTTTGATGTACTGCGGTGTGTTACAGAAAAATGCGATCGCCGGTGACTTGGTAGGCAGCTGCATCACAAATTTGATCTTGACATCCTTTCCTTTGTAAACTGGAGGTGGCTGATTCTCGATGATCGGCAACATGATGTCATTTAACTTGTTGGTTGGTATTCGAATCTTGCGATTTTCGGCAATATCTATTGCGCGTTCCAAAGCTTTTAAAATTCGCTGCTTGGTAACATTTGAAGTGAAAAAAATCGGCACATTGGTGAATGGTGCAAGTTTGGCTTTGATCTCTGCTGTGTACTTCTCCACGCTTTTGTGGTCTTTCTCCACAAGATCCCATTTGTTCACCAGGATCACAACACCTTTATTCGCTTCAGTAACTTCTTTAAAGATCGCAAGATCCTGCCTACTTATCTCCTCTGTACCATCAATCAACAATAAACAAACATCGCTCGAGCGGATCGCCTTAATCGTCCTGATCGAACTGTAAAATTCTATATCGTTATCTATGAGTTTTCTTTTTCTGAGTCCTGCAGTATCAATGAGCGTCAGTCGCTTGCCAAATGCGTTGTACTCAGTATTGATAGCATCTCTGGTTGTTCCGGAAATTTCGCTCACGATTGCGCGATCCTTACCCGTCAAAGCATTGAGCAACGAACTTTTCCCAACGTTGGGTTTACCCACAATGGCGATCTTTGGTAATTCATTCTCATCACCTTCTTCTTCATCAGGCATTTTCTCTGCGATTTTTTCCATCAAATCACCGGTTCCGTAACCGTTGTTTGCACTAACAGGAAAAATATCACTACCGAAACCCAATTCCCAAAATTCATTGATCCAGCCTTCTTTATCAGATGTATCCACCTTATTACAGACAATCAAGACGTCTTTCTTCGATTTGCGCAATTTCTGCGCGATCATTCGGTCGCCATCGGTGAGTCCTTCCTTACCGTCAACAAGAAACAACACAAGATCGGCCTCAGCTATCGCCAAAGCAACCTGAGAATTGATCTCTTTCTCAAAACCCTCCTGATCTTCGTCTGCGATACCACCGGTATCAATGACCACAAAAGACTTTCTTCCCCATTCCCCGATACCGTATTTGCGGTCGCGGGTCACGCCAGCCGTGGGATCCACGATGGCATCATCTGTTCCTGTAAGACGATTATAAAGCGTCGACTTGCCGACATTCGGACGACCGGCAATCACGATAGTGTAACTCATGGCGCGAAGATACACCATGATGATGGCCTCCACCTTATTGTTTGATTTTCAGAAGGAAAATACAACAACCTCGTTATTATAAATGAGTATCTTTATGCAAAATGATGACACCAGATCCTAAGCCCTTCATACCGGACATTGATCCGAGGAAGGAAAATCCCACCAGACCCAACCCTGGAATTCCTGAAAGGAGTCCTGATGAAGGTCAGGAGAAGCCCACACAACCGGGAAGACATGTTCCAGAGGTCAATCCTGACAAACCGGAAGAGGCTCCGGTAAGACCTAGAACAAATATTTCTGAGAAGGCTCTCGACAGACTGAAAATAACTGTGATCGCGTGATCTGAATGATTCAGCAATTTCGATTGTTATAGCCCAGCCTTTACACTTTTGCATTATAGACGCAGCATGTCATGTACTCGATTGAGCCATCTTAGATCTACCTCATTTTCTACTGACAATCGGAAGTGAATATGCGCTCAGAACTATGTGATTATTTATTCATGCAGTTGAATGTCCACTGAATTCCAAACTGATCCACGCAGCTGCCGAAATAAGCTCCCCAGAACATGTCGGCGAGTTCCATCGTCACTTTGCCACCGGCCGATAACGCGTCGAATAATTTCTTGGTTTCTTCCTTCGTGTCTGGTTCTAGATTGATGTGCACATTGTTACCCATGATGACATTGAACCCCATCGATTCAGGAGCGTCTGTTCCCATCAAAATATGTCCTCCAAGAATAGGTAGCTCAACATGCATTACCAAATGCTTATCCGCTTCAGCCAATGATGGTGCTCCTTCCTGGGCAGGAATCTCGCTGAACCTTGAAATGCCATTGTCCACGAACTCCGTTCCGAAAACCGTTTTGTAAAAATTGAATGCATCTTCTGTGTTTCGAGGAAAATTGAGATATGTGCTTGTGCGTGACATGGTATATTGATTGATTATTTTAAAGTGTCTTGTTCTAGTTTTTCACTCATTGGATTTTCAACAATGACGCTGCAAGATAATATGATGTACTCTTTCCCAACGTGTCTGAAAAAAAATACATTTTGGTAAGTGGTTGCTTTTTTCGGCAGGTTGTAAATATAGTTTTTTATTTGAAAATTGGCTTGTTGAGATAAGCGGACGCAAGCTCTGCTGAGAAGCAACATGCTAGGGATAATCTCAACGCGACGGATTATACTGATTGGACAAGTATAATAGTCCAATTTTTGCTTCGCCAGATTGCACTAAACACTTGTATCCATCGGTATTTACAACTGAATGATTTCTCAAACATTGGCCAGTTTTATAAATCACATTGGTATAATGTACAGAAAGAAGCGTATTTCAGCTACCGAACTCTACAATCAATTTGCGGAGATTAAAAGCGAAGGAACAGCTTGGTATCTCCTTCACAAAATCCGTATTTCGATAGGAAATCGGGATGAAAAATATCAGATCGAAGGCGACGCTGAAGTTGATGATGCATTCGTCACAGTTGTAAAAGAATTCAGAGAAAAGGGAGAACTCTCCAAGCGCTGCCTGGGATGATTGCGAAAGTCGCCAATATGAGTGCTTGCTTCATTTAGCTCGTTGCCCAAAGAGAAGCGTAAAAGAAATAGACCGCAATCAAAACCCAAGTATTTCAAGATGTTTCAAATGGATGACTTAAAAAGAGATTCCTTAAATGATAAAATTTTCAGGTATGTAATACTCAATGCTCACATCAAAACAGATGGCTTTCGAGGATACACT
>JAYTMF010000123.1:0-14395 GCA_043728755.1 Flavobacteriales bacterium | reverse complement strand
ACGGGCTTCAACCGTGACATACTCTCGCCTCTTCAGAAAAAGCTCAACGACAAAGCCGTGCAGGAACATTCTAATATTCAACCCGCGGCATACGGTCTGGAAAAAGAATATTATGCGCTGAGCGACAGCATATCTTCAGACACTGAGCAAACACTTTCGGTAGGATTCACCGGCTCTTTAGCAGGCGGCTATCAGTTGGCGGGCAAGCAAAAAAGCCTTGGTACAGGTAATCTTGGTTTGCAAATCTCATGGGATCAAAACAAAAACTGGCATGCCGCTGCGGGATATAGCATAGGTGGCGGACTTATGCCCAATTATCTCACGCAATTGGCAGATTCACTGCACATCATTCCGGGAATGGGTTACGCCGTGAATGATGGGAACGGACTTTACCATGCTCATTATACTTATGGTCAGCTCTCATACAGCAATGGAAAACATTTTCATTTTGAGATTGGAAAAGGAAAACACTTTTGGGGTGATGGTTATCGATCCTTGATCTTAAGCGACAACGCTACATCATATCCTTATGCGAGAATTACCACGAAGGTATGGAGACTGAAGTACACCAATTTGTGGACACAGATGCGCGACATCAGCGCCGGTCAGCTTTACAAAAACGCTAGAACGAAATACACCGCAATGCACGCCCTAAGTTTCAATATGGGGAAAAGATTTAATTTCTCCTTGTACGAAATGATTGTCTGGCAAGACCGTGACTCCAACAGCCATCGAACGCTGGACATCAACTATCTCAATCCAATTATCTTTTACCGACCAGTAGAGTATTCAGTCGGGTCGCCTGACAATGTGATACTTGCGGCGAGCATGCGTTTCAATTTAAATCCAACGATTCAGTTTTATGGTCAATTTGTCTTGGACGAATTCAACCTTGCGCAATTCAAAGGCGGCAAAAAATGGTGGGCCAATAAATTGGGTGGTCAATTCGGATTCAAAGCATTCGACATATTCTCATCGGGTTTAAGTTTTCAAAGTGAAATAAATGTTGTTAGACCATTCACCTTTGCACATGGCAGTCCTATACAATCATGGACAGCAACAAACCAATCACTTGCACATCCAATGGGTGCAAATTTCATTGAATCGGTGAATTTCGTCCGTTGCGATTTCGGAAAATGGAAGTTCATAGAGCAATTCACCTGGGCAGCATTTGGCCGGGATCGGGATGCCGACGGCGACGGTATACTAGATAATCTCGGAGGTAATGTCCTTCGCTCCTATAAAGATCCTTTTGGAGGTCAGTACGGCCATGAAATCCTGCAGGGAACAAGAAGTACATTTCTATTTCATTCTTTCACTGTTTCAAAATCGATCTTAGAAAATGAAAGTTTTGAATTATTTCTCAATCACTCCATTCGCTATGAATTGAATGAATTTGGACGAACGCTCGATCATTTTGTGCTTGCCGGAATACGCGCAACCGGACTATTATCTCCGACAATAGATTTTTAAAATCTGTTGTGCGCTGCAAATGGAAAGTTATACCAATGTGATTTATAAAACAGGCAACCGTTTGAGAAATCATGCAGTGGTAAATGCCGATGGATACAAGTGTTTCGTTCAATCTGGCGAAGCAGAGGTTGGACTATTGCACTTGTCCAATCGGTATTAGCCTGCACTACAGGACTTCACAATTTCACAATCAAAAAACGCTCAATGGTACAAGGCGAATCAGAAATTTCTCAATGAAGGCACTTCGGAACCGGCTTGCCACTTCTATTGAATGCACCCATGTCAATCTTCATCCCGAATAAAAGAAACGGTCGATTAAATTTGCACCGCTTTTCAATGGAAGAATCAACGACAATATCAGCTACCGAAACAGGAAATACATCGTGGATGGGTGATGTAGCGGCCTTGTTTAAGCTTCGACTAACGATGCTTGTGGTCGTATCCGCAGTGCTTGGATATTTCATGGGAACAAGCGCGCTGGATTGGACCAGGCTTTTCGCATTGGGAATCGGTGGCATCCTGCTTACCGGTGGTAGCAATGGTATGAATCAAGTGTTGGAAAGAGAGTTTGACAAGCTCATGCATAGGACACAAAATCGTCCCATTCCTACAGGCCGCATGCATGTGAAAGAAGGCCTGATCATTTCACTAATCGCAGGCATTTCCGGCATAGCCATTCTCTGGATTTTCATCAATACTGCAAGCGGCGTACTTGGTCTGCTTGCCTTCTTCCTTTATGTGTTCGTTTACACCCCAATGAAGCGCACCACCAGCCTTGCCGTGTTCGTTGGTGCATTCCCGGGTGCCATTCCTCCTATGCTTGGATACGTCGCTGCGACCAATACTTATGGACTCGAAGCAGGCCTTTTATTCGCTATGCAATTCATGTGGCAATTCCCACATTTCTGGGCCATTGCGTGGGTGGCACATGACGATTATTTGCGGGGAGGATATAAGTTGTTACCCTTCGAAGAAGGTCGAACAAAAAAAAGCGCTTATCAGATTTTGCTCTACGCTTTATTCCTGATACCTGTGAGTTTGTTGCCTTGGGCACTGCCCATTGATCGTCCGTTGGTTGGAAACTACGCAGCACTGGTAGCCTTGGTTTGCGGCGCTATTATGTCGTGGTATGCTATCAAACTCTATCGCTCCTGTGAAATAAAAGACGCGCGTCGTGTGATGTTCATGTCCTTTTTCTACTTGCCTGTTGTTCAACTTTTTTATGTCTTAGATAAGCTTTGAACCCGTTCATGTTTCGAAAGCAATCCTTCATTCTCACGTCATTGGTGCTGCTTGTCGGATTTATTTTATCCGGCCAGACAGAAAGCAACACGAACAATCGCAGTCGAATTTGTGAACCCAACGACTACAAATCTGTTGATACATTGTTTATCGCATTTCAGGACCTTCAGGTCACCCGGCCCATGTGGAGAAAAATCATGATCACACCGAAGGAAGGCAATTGGTACAAAGTGGCGTACGAAGATTCGCATGGAGGAATGGTAAATCGACGCATACACAAACACCGCATTAAAAAGTTTACTAAGCAATTTTTATCGCTAAAAAAGAATTTTCAACCCTGCAGTGAGAGTGGCATCACCCGACTCACCATTCAAATGGATCAATGCTCGGATCACTTCGACATTCCATTTTGCAATGTGAAACATTTCGATAAAATGCGACAAACTTTGAAGATTTGGAAATAAATAGGGTGATAATGTGAATACGTTGCAAGATTTGCAGCGCAGAAAAACAAAAAAGAAAGCACAAGAAGATGGAAGCAGAATCGAATGAATCTATCACCAAAAGTGGTAAAATGGATGTTTTCGGAGGATTGGATCCGGAAGTGAAAGTGCGGACGCGCAAAATGATGATGTGGTTTATCATCTTCGCGGTGGTGATGCTTTTCGCGGGTATTACCAGCGCCATCATTGTCCTCTACGGCAAACTTATCTGGCTGCACATTACACCGGCCCCGGAGTTGATTGTCAGCAATGTTCTGATTGTCTTATCAAGTTTGACTTTGATAATGACCTTGCGCGCCCTCAAACAAGGAAAACAGAAGCTTGGATTGATCCTGCAAGTGACCACGCTCATCCTCGGAATCGGTTTTGCCGTTTCGCAAAACGCCGCCTGGAAAAAAATGGCGGATCGCGGATTAGGATTCACAGTCACTCAGAATGAACATGGATTAGAAGCATATCGATGGAACACTTTTTCAAAATTAAAAGGAACATATGGCACTGATTATTGGCTGGAGATGAACAGTGAAAGACTTGTGCTTGAAAATGGCGAATACTACAGGCCAAGCGATCCCTCGAAGCCGGTTACAAATACAGTCATGACAACTTTCAACGCCTTCGGAGCCATGCTCAGCGTTCTGATCTATATCCACATCTTCCACCTCTTTTTCGGGCTCATGTATCTTCTCATCAATACGATCCGAATTTCAAAGGGAATTATCAATAAAGACAATACCTTGAGTATATACATCAGTGGCATGTACTGGCATTTTCTGGGAATCTTATGGTTGTACTTGTTTGTGTTCTTGTTTTTCATTTTCTAATTCTCACTCAGATAATAATCGCTTACGCTTTTCTGCAAGATTGTCACTAACAATTATGTATCAGTAAATCACGCTTTCATTTAGAACGCCTCCAAACTAGCGCGTTAGCATAATCAGACTACTGATAGAGGTGGTTTATGCACAAACTCCGATGAACATCCTTTCATTTTTTTTCCTCAGAAGGCATGAAGCTGCATGAATCATTACTAAACTTGCCGCCAAATTTCAAGACCATATGTCAGGACACGTTGAAGCAATAAGCAAAGAACAATTTTGGGGGGGTGGACGATCGCCCTTCGGCATCAGCTATGGTAAAATGATGATGTGGTATTTCCTAGTTTCGGATGCATTGACATTCGGCGGACTTCTTACTGCATATGGCGTTATACGTCACGGTTCTTCCGATCCCTGGCCTGTTGGCGAGCAAGTATTTGAGTCCCTTCCGGGATTACACGGCAGCTATCCGTTGATCTATGTCGCATTGATGACATTCATCCTCATCATTTCTTCCGTGACCATGGTGTTGGCTGTTGAAGCCGGACACAGAATGGACCAACGCGGAGTGATCAAGTGGATGGGATACACAGTACTTGGAGGACTTTTCTTCTTGAGTTCTCAAGCTTGGGAATGGTCTCACTTCATCCACGGTGGTGGCGGTGGTTTTCAGATTTCAGCTCCTATCAGCGTGAACGCCACTGACGATCATGGCGGTGCCTTGACAATGAATCTCAATGGAGGAACGTGGGTCCATATGACTTCCGACCTCGGCCACGCGTACGAACATGCGTTGGAGCACGGTGATAAAATCGATGTCCACAATGGCAAACTAATCATCACTCCTGCTCATCACGAGCATGCTGATACACATGACCATGGCGACGCTCACGCAGCACACGAAGCACACGCTGAAGTAGCGCCACAGGTTTTCGATCTGGATTTGATCCTCAACAAATACACACTTGAACGCGTTGATGGAAAAGACCTGCGTAAGATCCATGTGACAGGTGCTGAGGCCCAGAAATTAATAGAAAATATGGCGGCGAATACCATCGTATTTGGTGCCAACCTGAAAAAAAACGAGTATGCCGTTCAGCAGCAATATGCCAATTTCTTCTTCTTTATCACGGGCTTCCACGGATTTCACGTAATGCAGGGAGTGCTCATCAACCTGATCATTTTCATCATGGCATACCGTGGTGTATTCGAAAGAAGAGGACATTATGAAATGGTAGAAAAGGTGGGATTGTTCTGGCACTTTGTAGATCTCGTGTGGGTATTCGTATTCACATTCTACTACCTCGTTTAATCAATAGATTCGATACGCACAGAGCATACAAATACAAAAAAAAACAGATCAATATGTTGGAAAGAGATGATCTTATAGTAAACGACAAATACTCCACCGATGCTCGCCATAGCGAGGAAGAAGGAAAAGTGATTCGCAAGAAGTTGTACATGGTTACAGTGATACTCACGGCCATCACAGTCGTGGAAATTTTTATGGGCGTGTATTTCAAAAGAAATGCAACCTTTACCTGGGAAGCGATCAAATTGACATTCATCCTGCTCACTTTGATCAAAGCTGCATACATCGTTTTGATATTTATGCACCTCGGTGAAGAAAGAAAAAACCTGAAGTATGTGATACTTCTGCCTTATGCATTGTTCATTCTTTACTTGTTGTTTATCGGATTGTATGAAGGGCTTTCAGTGCAGCACCTGAACAACATGTTCCGCTAAGAAGAGAATGTCAAAAACGAATAAATGGAAAAAGTATATCGGACTTGGCGGTATACTTTTTTTATTTCCCCTCGCCTGGTTGCTTTTCTTCGGCATTTTCAGCAAGCACAATTTTGGAACATTACCCTACTATGGTCCTGAAGTTCCTGCCGGCGGAAAATCAAGTGAATACATCATTCCGCCTTTTGCATTTTCCAACGAAAACGGAATGATCATCACCGATGATTCGCTCAAAGGAAAAGTCTGGCTTGCGGCATTTTACGACCTCAACAACGAGCATCTCTCCAAGATCACCGAGCGATTGCTCAATGTCAACTTCAAATACCGAAGTGAACCGGACATCCGCATTGTTGTTTTTTCTACTGACTGCGACCATGATACTGAACCGTTGCGCAAAGCATATGTTGATCAAATAACACGCTACAACAGCTCCCCGGGTAAGTGGGAGTTCCTTTCTGGAAATCAGCAGGCCATGCAGAGTTTCATACGCAACGGTTTTCTTATCAATGATATGAAAACCGATGCAATGTTTAAACTGGTAGATGGTGATGGCCATATCAGAGGTGTTTACGGCAACACGGAATATCACTTCGTCGGCGGCGGTGGTGATAGTATTCCTGGAGTCATTCAGGACATTGCGCTGCTCAAAAAAGAAATTGATCTTACATACTATAATGAACGTAAAAAGTTGGAAAAGCAGTATTAGCCTAATCACTTCGATTATATTAATTGGCTTTGGTTGTGGAGAGAATAAATCTGCGAATAGTGACAGCGGAAATCGAACGGCTACAAATGCTCCATTACCCTTTTTTGGCGAGCCAGATATCCAACTAAAGCGGCTGGATGACGGAACACAAATTGCCGACACCGTTCAATACACCATCCCGAAATTCAGTTTTATCAATCAAGACAACAAGGAAATTTCTCATCGGGATTACCAAAATAAAATTTTCGTGACCGATTTCTTTTTCACTGAATGTCCTTCCATTTGCCCTGTACTGAGCGCTCAAATGGCGCGACTACAAAGTCTCATTAAGCGAGACGAATTGAACGATGATGTAATGTTTCTCTCTTTCAGCGTGAAGCCACAACACGATACACCCGAAGTGTTGAAAGCCTATGGCGAAGGCATAGCGGCAGATTTTTCAAACTGGAATTTCCTTACAGGTGCGGCATCTGATATCTATGACTTGGCAGAATCAGGATTTATGCTTTCCGCGTTCCCTTCTGACACAGCAGAGGGAGGCATCTTTCACACGGATAAAATCATTCTGATCGATCGACAAATGCACATACGCGGTTATTATGACGGCACTTCAACAAAAAGTGTTGATCTGCTTTTTACGCATATCAAAGACCTTATTAAAGAATAATACCATGTTAAAACCTAGCATTAGAAAGAACGACAAACTCGCAAAAACGCTCATATTACTCGTATCTGTCGTTGTCTTCGTCGCTGTTGTTTCACTCAAATATGTCCATGTGGATGTCGATCTCGGTTTTGACGTGCACAATTTTGCTACATTCAATGCCCTTGTCAATGCTACTGTGGCTGCTTTGCTTTTACTCGCATTGATTGCTGTCCGACGTAAAAACTACATCCTTCACAAAAAGCTGATGTTGGGATCCATCGTTTTGTCGGTCATATTCCTGGTCTCTTACATTGCACATCATCTGCTCGCCGGGGACACCGTTTATCCCAAGGACGCTCCATATCGTGCCGTCTATTTCATTGTGCTCATAACGCACATCCTTCTAGCCGCAATCATTCTACCATTCATCCTATTCACCGCCTATCGTGCGTTGATCTCAGAATTTCCGACCCATAAAAAACTTGCAAGAATTACATGGCCGATCTGGTTCTATGTGGCGGTTTCAGGAGTCATCGTTTATATGATGATTAGCCCGTATTATTCAGTCTGATTCCGATTATATTTGCCATAGTGAAAAAAAAACTGCCCATGTTGGCTCTGATGTTCCTTTTCATTCTTTGCGGAATAGAAATGATTGGTCAATGTGCTATGTGTAAGGCTACCGCTGAAAGTGCAACGGAACATGTCAACAAGGGAATTGGCGAAGGACTCAATGCGGGCATTGTTTATTTGATGATGGTGCCTTACTTGATATTGGCTGCGGTTGCGGGCATTTTTTTCAAAAAAAATATTATTACATTTTTCAAGCCTGAAAAATCCTGAAATGAGATTTCAAAGTTTTGGACTGATATTTGAAAAATGCAAAACAGACTAACTATATTTTGAGACATATTCAATGAAAAAGTTTTTTAGTGCAATAAGTATTTTACTCCTGTTCTTTTTGCTATCATCAGATGCTTCCGCTCAATTCACGACGGAAGAAAAGCTGGACTCTACGAACACTGTCGATGTTGAGCAGAAAATGCTTCTGACAGTGGTCGATTACAAAACTAAAAAACCAATGGAAGCGGACGTTATGGTCAAAGGACTAAACCCCCGTAAAACGGTTGTTTTCAAAGACCTTTCTGATTCAACACTTCAGCTGAAGAAATACAGAATCTACACCGTGTCCGTTGTGAAACAAGGTTATATGTACTTCGCTCACAAATTCTGGCCTGCTGAAACTACAGTTCACATTGAACGTATTGAGTTGAAACCATTATCCCTCGGCGTAAAAAGCAGTATCGAAGACATCACGTTTCTGGGTGATGAAACACAGATTTATCATAAATCCGTAGCGGCATTGGAAGAGTTGACCGAATTTCTGACCATAAATCCGTCCGTCTCCATTTGTGTGATAGGCCACGTGAATGGTCCGGTAAATGAAGACCAGAAAAGTGATGCGTTCTACAGAAAAGCCTCAGAGAAAAGATCGCAGGCAGTGGTAGATTATCTCATCCAACATGGTGTCGATAAAGCACGGCTCACATCACGTGGAATGGGAAATAAACAGATGATATATCCGGATCCACAAACTGAATGGCAAGTAGGAGCAAATAGAAGAATTGAGATCGAAGTCATAGACTACTGATAAAATACCCGCTAATACAGCACTAATGCTATTCCAACTGGAGTAGCTTTTTTTATTTATCCATTCACATCACCTCCCGACTCATCACCTCAATTGCTAAAATTATTCTGAGCTTCATTCAGATTTGCTGCGCATCTCCTGCATCCTTTCTCCACCCGATTTTTGTCCGCTCCTTCCATTTGTAATGAAGAGAAGCCACTGAACAAATAGGCCTTCATTGGCGGCAATAGCTCAGTAAGTTTGTTTGATGAATCCATCTTCGTTAATTATGATAAGGTTTCTTGTTGCCATTGCTATCAGTATACCATTTTCCACTTCCGCCCAGATATGGACTTTGGACAGTTGTGTAAACTATGCCCATCAGCACAATCTTTCAGTGAAAATAAGTGAGCAAAACATCAGGCTTGCAGAAATGAATGAGACAGTAGCGATGGGAAATTTTCTTCCATCCCTCAATGGCCAGGCCTCGCATGGATATAACTGGGGACAACGAATTGACCAGTTCACTAATCAATTCGCCACGGCTCGCATACAAAGCAATAACCTGGGAATTGCCTCCAGCATTAACTTGTTTGGTGGTATGCGTCAGGTAAATACGATGAAGCAGGCCTCTCTCAATACCAACGTCAGCGAGCTGAACTATCAGAAAATGCGCAACGATATAGCGCTCAATGTTGCTACATCATACTTGAATGTTCTGATCAACAAAGAATTTGCAGAAATCGCGCGACGTACTTATGACGCCACAGAAAGGCAAGTGAAGCGTATGGAAAAACTTGTTGCTGCCGGCCAAATGTCGCAAGGCAACCTGAATGAAATTCTTGCGCAGGAAGCGACAGACAACGCAAGTGTTGTTAGCACATCCAATAGTTACCAGATGTCAAAGCTCACCATGATGCAATTGCTTCAACTTGATCTCAAAAAAATAGATGAATTCGAAGTGACAGTTCCAGCATTGGAAGATGTGGAGAATGTGATTATGATTTCGAATCCTGATGTCATCGTGCAGGCGGCGTTGAATAATTTTCCGGAAATAAAAAGTGCTGCTTTGAACGTTGCAAGCTCGGATCTTGGGATCAAGATCGCCAATGCGGGATACTCTCCAAGTCTGAACGCCAGTTTTTCTTATGGCACAGGATATTCGGGCGCGGCCAAGGTCCTTACAGGCAATCCGGATACAATGAGCCTGCCCATTGGAACAGTACTCGGATCAGGAGAATACGTATTGTCTCTACCGCAATTGATTTATGGCACTGACGATTTTAAAACAAAACCCTTTGGCAATCAGTTAAAAGACAACGTCAATAGATCACTTTTTTTCACGTTGAATGTTCCACTGTTTAATGGATTCGCAACTCGTATCAATTCAAAACGTGCTGAAATTTCTTTTATCAATGCAGAGTTGCAACTGGAGCAAGCCAAGTTGACCCTGGAGCAAAATGTTCATAGCGCATACAATGATGCTAAGGCTTCACTTTCGAATTACTATGCAAACAAAACCAGCGTGTCGAGCAATGAAAAAGCATTTGAGTGGGCGGAATTGAGATACGAACAGGGTTTGACAAATATCACAGATTACGCCGACTCAAGAACGAGATTGGAAAATGCCCGAGCGACGATGACGCGTAGCAAATATGATTTCATCTTTAAATTGAAAATCCTTGAGTTCTATCAAGGGAAAACCATTAGCCTGAAATAATGAGCAAAAACAAAAAGAGAATAATCTGGATAGTATCCATTTTGATATTAATTATCGTACTCGCTAAAATTTTCGGAGGAAAGAATACAGATCTTGAAGTCACATCAGAGAAAAGCAGCTCACGAAACATCACAGAAACCGTATCTGCAAGCGGCAAAATTCAACCTGAAACCGAAGTCAAAATTCAGTCTGAAGTTTCTGGGCAGATCGTAGAACTTCCCGTCAAAGAAGGTGACCTGGTTGAAAAAGGACAACTCCTTGTGCGCATCAACCCTGATCTGTACACCTCCGCTTTCAACAGATCAGAAGCTGCCATGAACAGTGCAAAGAGTAATCTCAGCAGCGCTCGTGCAAGATTGGCGCAAGCTGAAGCACAATTCAAAGCAACGGATCTCAATTTTCAAAGACAAAAAAGACTCTTCGAAGATGGAGCCATTTCGAAAGCAGAACTTGAAACAGTGACAAGTACGTGGGAAACAACCAAGGCCGAAGTGCTTGCGGGTAAAGAGAGCATCAACAGCGCCGAATTCGCAATTGAAAGTTCGCGTGCAAGTGTAAATGAAGCATCCGACAATCTGAAGAGAACCACCATTCGCTCACCGATGACAGGCACAGTGACAGCGCTTAACAAGGAAATGGGAGAAACGGTTTTAGGAAACAGTATGATGAGTGGCGACGTGATCATGAAAATTTCAGCGCTCGATTTTATGGAAGTGAATGTTGAAGTGAATGAAAGCGATATCGTTCGGGTTACAGTGGGTGACACGGCAACAGTTGAAGTGGATTCGCACAGCGACGAAAAATTCAAAGGTCTGGTGACTGAAATCGGCAACACGGCATTGAATGCTTTGAATGCAGGATTGAGTATGGATCAGGTAACCAATTTCTCGGTGAAAATCCGAATTCTGCCGGTATCCTATATTCATCTGGCAGTTGGAAAGGACGCTAGCTTTTCGCCATTCAAACCTGGTATGAGTGCAACTGTAGATATCATTACCAACAGTGTGGTCAATGCGCTTTCCGTTCCGATCAAAGCGGTTGGATCAAGGGAAGATACCACGTCGATGACAGGCGCGGAAAAATTCCGAATGAAACAAGAAAAAGGTGAACTTGGCGAAAAGAAAGAGCGTGACATACCTTTTGAAGTCGTTTTCCTTTTCAATGAAGCCACCGGAAAAGCAGAGTTGCGCGTTGTTGAAACGGGCATTCAGGATGACAAATTCATACAGATTAAATCGGGTATTCAGGAGGGAGATCTTGTTATCACGGGTCCTTACGAACAGGTCGCCACCAAGTTGAAACCAGGCGACAAGGTCAAGAAAAAAACCTATAAAGAAAAAGAGGAAACCGGCAACCAATAGCTAATGGCGCTTATCCTTCTCATAGAAACGTCATCTAGGAATTGTTCGGTCGGAATAGAACGCGATGGACAATTGTTGGGGTTAATTGAGCAATCAGCGGATTCATATATTCATGCTGAAAGTCTTCATCCATTTATCGAAAAGATTTTAAGTGATACAAAGATTTCTGCAAAGGATCTGGAGGCGATTGCCGTAAGTGAGGGGCCGGGTTCATACACCGGGCTGCGCATAGGAGTGGCCAGCGCGAAGGGTTTGTGCCTCGCTCTCGGCATTCCATTGCTCGCTATTTCTACTACAGCTATACTCGCCAACCTAGCATCAAGTAATCTGGATTGTCCACAGCACATTATTGCGATGATCGATGCGCGAAGAATGGAAGTTTATTGTGCTCATTTCCTGAGAGGTGGCGAAAAGATCATTTCCGATGCAGCCAAAATTATTAATGAAGATTTTTTCAAGCCGTTAGAAAACAAATCCGTGCTATTCATAGGCGATGGCGCCGAAAAATGCAGGGAGTTTATCTCAGAGAATCATCTCATAGAACACGCGCTTCCAGGTGCTTCCATGATGGTCTCTCTCGCAGAAAAAAAATTCAACGCTTCGGCATTTGAGGACATCGCTTATTTCGAGCCTCATTATCTCAAAGATTATTTGCCTGGTATTTCCACCAAATCCATCCTGTAGAATATCTAATTTCGCTTTACGTTAGAATAGAAATGAGAAGAGCATTCACAGTGTTGTTATTCGTCTTGATCATTACCGGATGCCGGGACAGAAGAAATACGCTTGTGCCCTATGTGCCGGTTAACATCACGATTGACATTGGCCTTCCAAGTTTCTTTCCACTCACCGTTCCATCGGGGTGGGTTTACATCACAGGAGGATCACGCGGAATTATTATTTACAGGAAAACGGAATCGGAGTTTGTGGCCATTGAGCGCCACAGCACTTTTGAAGTTGAAAAACAATGCGCCGTTGCCGTACTATCGGATGGAATCATTCTCGACGATCCATGTTCAGATTCTCAATGGCTGATCATGGATGGCAGCATCGTAAACGGTCCGACGAGTGCGCCACTTCAGCTGTATCACGCTAGCTACAACCCTCCATACCTGACGATCACAAATTGATGAATTAAGAATTCACATTGATCTGTAATACCGAATGGACAAGTGTTTCGTTCAATCTGGTGAAGCAAAGATTGGACTATTACACTTGTCCATTCGGTATAAACTGGTTCAGCAATGAATTTGTATGAATGTGAATATTTTCTTCGCATTGGGCAATGAGGTGGCTGTTCGTTCCTTTGGAACGAATTTTCCGGAGCCTCTTTTTTCATCTCGGCTTTGATGTCTGTTTTGCGTTTGTATAAATCCGCAAGAGCATTTGCATCAAAGCTCTGGATGCGGAGTATGGTGCCGATTTTGCAATAGGCACAGCGATTGTTGTTTTGAGAATAAGTTACTCCGGAACTTTGAGCGATTTTTTTACTTTCCAGTAACTGTACTAAAACTCCTATCTGACACTGATGTTTTCCTAAATCAGGTTTGTTGCGCGTTGATAAAAATCCATAATGGCGGATTTTTACAAAACGTTTGGGAAGGACATGCCAACCAAATTGGTTCCGGTGAATACGATGCTCCATTCACCCTGATACAATAAAAAAATTGCTGGACTCCATCACACTTGTCGTATTCATCATTTTCACTTTCCTTTTCTTCAGGAATGAAACGATTTATTGGAACCTTTTCCTGGCAATGTTTTCCGTCATTGCCTCTGTATATCTGGATTTCAAAAAATGAGACTCAGCGCCAATTGACAATCGAAGATCTAAGAATTCGGATGGTAACCGCAACTTAATAATGCATGTTCCCGTAAAGAGGCATGATAAATTCAAAAATCTCAAGAAATGAAAAAACTGATAATGTGTTCGGCCCTGTTGTGCACCATTGCATTCCTCCCGTCCTGTAATAATAACGACCAACAGGTGGAAAAACATGCAGACATACTTCTGCAAACCAACGATTCGTTATTCAACGTGAATGAAAGCGGTTACAGTTTTCAAATAATCCTTCCGAAGGATTTAATGATCTCGAATACTCCAAGAATTCTTGTCAATCAATCTACAGGCGATCTCCACATTCAGCTTGGTGAGCAATTCTGGATTGTAGCATCACAAGAGAAATCTGATATGACTAACATCAAGACCGTGATGGATGAGGACATGCTCTTCACGAATAAAGTGATGGAGGAAACTCAGAACTCACTACTTGTGCAGCGCATATTGCCAGATGGCACAACATATGATTACAACTTCCGCAGCTTCAGTGAAGTGGCTGGTAAGCCTTATGTTTTTAAAACGAGCGAGGAGGGAGAGTTTTCAATTGAAAGTGTTAAAAGAATGCGACAAGCAATCGCCTCGATTCGAGAAAAAGTTTAAGATTATGATTAATTTCGTTCATCCTTTATTCCTGCCTTACTCAAAAAAACATCAACAAATGAAAACCCTACTACTAGCAGTAGCACTAGTCCTTACTTCGATAATCGGCAATG
>JAYTMF010000122.1:0-1313 GCA_043728755.1 Flavobacteriales bacterium | reverse complement strand
GAACAAATGCTTGCACCACTTAGCATTTGGAATCAGGAGACACTTGCTGAAAAAGATTATCAGGACAACCTTTTGCGAGGATGCTATTTCGGTTTGATCATTTTCGTATTGCTCTTTACACTTTTCTTGTATTTGAGATTGCGCGAACAATCCTCTTTGTTTTACGTGCATTATAATTTCAATTTGCTTTTGTTGCAATTTTCGCTTAGCGGATATGCATTTCAATTCCTGTGGCCATCCATACCCTATCTCGCCAATGTAGCTACACCTTTTTTCGCCTCACTTTCCATACTTGCTTTGCTGAAATTCTCGCAACATTTTCTAGAACTAAAAGATTTTTACCCGAGGGTAAATTCGGTATTCACCCGACTTGGTTATGTGGTCATTGCGAATGCCATATTGGCGTTGATTTGGACGGAAAAAACTTTTTACATCAGCGTACTTGTCATCAACATCATTGCATTGTTACTCAATTTCGCCATCATTCCGGTGGCCATTGCTGTATTGCGAAAAGACTTCAAGCCAGCGAAATTTTTTCTGATTGGATTCATCACGCTCGTGATCACTGTATTCGGTTTCATTGCCACCAATCTTGGACTTATCAAAAATGAATTTTATGCCGACTATGGATTGCTAATTGGAAGCGCTGCGGAAGTGATATTGCTCTCCTTTGCCGTCGTCGATCGCTTTCGAAGTTTTAAAGAACAGGCCATTGAGAGCCTTCAAGAGCTCAACAAAATGGAGCGCGAGCAAAACGAAGTACTCGAAAGAACAGTCATAGAGCGCACAAAAGAAATCGTTTTTCAAAAAACAAAACTAGAAGCACAACAGGAAGAAATTCTAAGCAGCATTCGTTATGCAGAGCGCATACAAAAAAATCTGCTTCCGACATCTCAAGAAATGGAGCGTCTCTTTCCTCAGTCGTTTGTATTCTATCAACCCAAAGACATCGTGAGTGGCGATTTCTATTGGATCGGACAAACGAAACTCAACGGTGTTTCCGGACCTGCGCATGATGTTACACTTCTGGCAGCCGGAGACTGCACCGGGCACGGCGTTCCTGGTGCTATGGTAAGTGTCATGGGTTGCAATCTTTTGCGTGAAACGCTACAACAACATCCCGAAGCAACACCGGATGTCATGCTTCAAGAAATTGATAAGCAACTGAAGAAAACCATGATGGGGCACGACAGCATTTACACGAGTGACGGAATGGACATGGTGCTTTGTGCCTTTCAACACGATACAATGGAACTTCGTGTAGCCGGTGCCAACAATGATGTTCTTATCTGGAATGGAGCGGACTTCATCAC
>JAYTMF010000121.1:0-3499 GCA_043728755.1 Flavobacteriales bacterium | reverse complement strand
TTGGACTATTACACTTGTCCAATCGGTATTACAAGGCATTGTTCTTTCATCGGTGAAGAAGAAAAAACGATTTCATTCTGCTGCTTGATGTGAATAATTATGGTGATAACATCATACGTTGAATGATCAATTAAAATTAGGGTTGCCGGTATATTTGCCACATGTCACACAGCGAACACGCCCAATGGTACATCTAATGTAAATCGCTTCGGACAACCTGTGTCAGAACTTCAAACATTTGTGCCTTAAACGAACAGCAAGGCAGCAGCTAACATAAGATTCAAATAAATTTTAAAAAGAAGGGCTTTGACCGTTAATCAAACAGTGGTGCTTCTATCAAACGGTGGTGGTTATATAAACATTCCTACCGGAAAAATAAAAAAGTGTATCGAAAAATTTATGACACGAGTGCGTCAAGAAAAAATCAGGTTTTTGGAAGTGCCCTTAAAGGAACATCCAATATCATAGTGATTGATTTCCATGAACACATGAACATCAGTTTTCGTTAATTTAGGGGATTAAATTTTTCCTGTGAATATTCCGGATATCAAAACAAAAAGAATCGTCATCATCGGTGGCGGATTCGGTGGACTTAAACTGTCGAAAGCATTACACAAGGGAAACTTTCAGGTTGTTTTGTTGGACAAGCACAACTATCACGCATTTCAGCCGCTCCTTTATCAAGTTGCTACAGCCGGACTTGAACCCGGGAGTATCGCCTACCCTTTCAGAAAAATATTCAACCCATTCAAAGATTACTATTTCCGCATGTCATATGTTCAGCGAATTGATGCCGAACAAAATAAAGTCTTCACCAATATTGGAGAATTGTCCTATGACTATCTCGTGATCGCAACCGGAGCCACAACAAACTTTTTCGGCAACGAAAAAATGCGTTCATTGTGTATGCCAATGAAGACCGTTTCCGAAGCATTGGACATTCGAAGTTTAATGCTTCAGAATCTCGAAAACGCCTTGCTAACCGATAACATCGACGACAAAGATTCTCTGATGGGAATTGTTCTTGTTGGTGGCGGACCCACCGGAGTGGAACTTGCCGGTGCACTTGCAGAATTGAAAAAAGATATTCTTCCAAAAGATTATCCCGACCTTGATATGCGGGTCATGGATATTCACTTGCTTGATTCCAATGTTCGTGTA
The DNA here is from genome assembly GCA_043728755.1 of Flavobacteriales bacterium. GTDB lineage: Bacteria > Bacteroidota > Bacteroidia > Flavobacteriales_D > Sanyastnellaceae > JAIBBG01. The sequence continues at coordinate 2,338 of JAYTMF010000121.1, read as the reverse complement.
CTTAAAGAGATGAGCGAGAAATCGAGTGCCAAAGCAATGTCGGCACTGCAGGAAATGGGTGTCGATGTTCGACTCAATATGCGCGTGACAGATTATGATGGTACAAAAATCACCTGCCAGGACGGCTCGGAATTGAGAGCCGCAATGGTGATCTGGGCGGCAGGTGTGAAAGCCTTTTTTCCCGATGGGCTTCCCGCGGAGTCAACGACAACGGGAAGAATCAGTGTTGATGAATTCAATATAGTAAAAGGCCTGACCAATGTTTTTGCCATTGGTGATTGCGCAACGATGATCAGCGAGGACAATCCACGTGGACATCCAATGCTTGCACAGACAGCAATGCAACAAGGAGAATGTCTTGCAAAAAATCTGATCGCTGTTTCTAGGAACGAAGTCATGCAGCCATTCAAATTCAAGAACCTTGGCACCATGGCTACGATCGGAAGAAATAAGGCCGTTTCAGAATTTTCAGGATTCAAAATTTATGGGTGGCTCGCCTGGATGGCATGGCTCTTCGTTCACGTTTATCAATTGATCGGATTCAGAAATAAAATTGTGGTCATGGTAAGTTGGGCGCAAAACTATTTCAGACACTCGCGCGACTTGCGTCTAATTATCCGACCATTCAAACGACCGCAGAAAACGAATATCTAGTTGTGAATGACTTCGAATTCTTGTGTGCCGATGAGTTCACCTTTTGCTGTGCGAACACGAAGTATATAAAGGCCCGACGCGAGGTAGGATGTCTGAATTGTTTTCTCAAAATTATTCTCTACAACACCCGAAGATCTGATCATCAATTTTCCATCTAACGATAGTATATCGAAGATCGCGGTTTCACGTGTTGGAAATTGACCTTTCACATTTACGCTTTCTGATGCCGGAACAGGATAGAGTATCAATTTGTTCTTTCGCGAAAGGATGTCATTCACAGCCACACTTGCATCGCCATTTGCGAATGCATATTGCCCAATGCGCAATGTATCGAGATTGAAAAAACCATCGCCGTTGGTAAGACTACCGGAGCCCATAGTAAAGCCAGGACAAACTTCCCATGGAACATGTGATGATGGACGGTACAATAAGACTGCATTTTGTTCGCCGTTGTTATACAAATCGTAATCAAGCTTCGTGTTGGAAGATCCGTTGTAATAAAATTTCGAGGTGAAAAAATCACCCGGTTTCCATAGCCCACTTACATTCCAGTAATGGACATTTGAAATTTCATAAATGCCTTCACCCAAATTATTTTGATCGGGTGCTGCCCATATATGGTCCACGCGTACGAGACTCGAGTCCTGCACATTTACTTTAGTAAATCGAAAATCGACATAAGGCAATACAGAATAAATGCTGACATTCGGAAATACTTTGAACTCGTAATCCATACGCGCCTGGTTCAATCGATTGAATCCATTTACCACTACCAACTTCGGAATGAAGGAAGCACTCACCAAGAAATCACTAAACTGACCGGATGCTGTGACCTGAAAATTGCTGCGCTGCCAGTTCTCTCCGATCAATGTAATATCAAGCGGAACATTGGAATAAAACTGAGGACATGCGCGCAACTTCTGTTGCAAATAAAAACGAACATCGAAGTTCGATCCATTCGCATTGCTCGCAAAGGAATCCACAACGAAAACAGAAAAGCCTGGAGAAAATACCTGATCATCAAAAAAAGAATGAAGATCCACTCCTGATTCTTCTTCGAGATAATCTCTGAATTGTTCTGGCGTAATGTCTTGATACTGATGATCGCTCTGCACGCCTGTCATCGCCTGACGGAAAAGATCGTCGCCCATGTATCCGCGCAGGTTATGCACGACGGACGCGCCTTTGTAGTATGTATGCGTGCCGTAAATTACAGGATCAGGCATTGGAGACATGGGATAAAAATCACCGTCTTCCAGATGCGCATTCTTCAATACATCAAGATGATTTGTTTTAACATTGGCAACAAATGCGCTATCACCATTCATCCATTCGACCATGAGGTGCGATGAATATTCGGCAGGCCCTTCCTTCAACCACATATCGTTGTGGTTGTGTGGTGTCACCATGTCACCCCACCAATGATGTCCAAGTTCATGCGACAAGAGTCCATCATTCGACCCCAGCGATTCACCCGTCATGTACTGTGGATAGGCAATGTTGGTTGGAATTTCCAACGCACCATCTGTTGTTAGGATATAACCGACGCGTTCCCATGCATGCGGTCCGTACCAATATTCACATGCGTCGATTGCAGAATTGAGGTGCACAAACTTTGACTGCATAGCGTTGATTTGACCCGGCTTTGCAGTCAGTCTCACCGGAATATTTCCGTATGCACCGG
>JAYTMF010000120.1:0-1169 GCA_043728755.1 Flavobacteriales bacterium | reverse complement strand
TTCATTGTGCCAATTGATTTGTCTGACAACAGACGTATAATTTGATGCAGCGAAACAACTGTATTGCGCTAACGCAGACAATACCAAGAACAAGGTATTTAAATTAATTCTAAATAGGAATCACGCAGAGATCAATCATAACGTGCGTTTTGAAAGTCGCATGATTGCGTTTATTACTGTCATTCAAAACAAAGTTCTATCAAAGGGAATTCATCGACTTTGATCTCCAGTGAAGAAACAATGGGAATGTTCCGGCCATGCCGAATAGTAGTGTGAGCAGCCAAATAAGCCCGACATTTTTGATGTCATGCTTCTTGCTTTCACGATAGGTCCAGTAAAAGAAGACAAGCACAACAATTAGCAGATCAAGTATGAAGGCAGTGGAAATTCTGTTGCCAAACATTCCGGTCAACGTTGCCGTCGGTTCGAGCCACAGCAGGATATTGCCGGTTTCGATGGATTCAATGGCCACATAAATATTTGGAATAACGAAGCCAATGACGGCCAATGAGAGATATTGATTTTTCATGTCGCGTCAATTTTTTGTGGTAGAAAAAATTCAACTTTCTGTCCATTCGAAATTCGCTATTTTTTCAGGATCGAGCAATATTTATTTATAGCAGCACACATGGAAGGTGATCGAATTACCGCATCGTATTCATCAGCCTAACCTCTTGTTCTATTCTGTCGAGATCCATCTCATTTTCCTTCAGCGTGACTCCTGCTTTTTTATAATGTGGCAATCGTTCTTGCAACTGCTCGTTGATGAAGGATTGCATCTGCAATTCATTCATTCCACGAAGCAATGGTCGGATGGCAGCAGAGTGAAGATTGCGGTCGACCAATTCACGAACCGGAACACTGAGATAAAGTGTGATGCCGTTTTTCTTCATGAGATCCATATTCTTAAAGAAGCAGGGAGTACCTCCACCGGTGGCCATCACAAAATCCGGATTGCTTTTGATCGAAGAGGTCAATACATTTTTTTCGATTAGGCGGAAAGCATCTTCACCCTTCTCTTCGAAAATCTGCAGGATACTTTTTTTTTCGTGCTTTGCTATTTGGTCATCGAGATCAATGAATGGAACGCTCAGTCGGTGCGCAAGCTTTGGACCCAGCGTGCTTTTGCCGCTACCCATATATCCAATCAGAAAAATTTTCATCGTGGC
>JAYTMF010000119.1:0-12912 GCA_043728755.1 Flavobacteriales bacterium | reverse complement strand
CAGGCCAATGTTTGAGAAATCATACAGTGGTAAATGCCGATGGATACAAGTGTTTAGTTCAATCTGGCGAAGCAAAGATTGGACTATTACACTTGTCCAGTCGGTATAATCACTACTACCGAGTGTTGAAAGCGTAAGTACATTAATATCGCGGATGAATCAAAATTAAATGACCGTTGCAGCCATCATAGTACTTTGTTCGTTGTTGTTGTTGGCCTATGTGTTTGAAATCAGTGCTTCGAAAACGCGTATTCCATCGGTGATCTTGCTATTGTTACTAGGCGGAATAATGCGTCAGTTGTTGCTCTTCGTTGAAATCAAACTTCCGGATTTTCAAGCTATGTTACCCATACTTGGCACGATAGGTTTAATGCTGATCGTGCTCGAAGGCTCATTGGAATTGGAGCTTAACAAATCGAAGTTGCCGATCATTCGCAAGTCTTTTCAAGTTGCTGCAATACCATTGCTTGTGCTTTCTTTCGGGTTGGCTTTCATATTCATGAAGTTAGGGGGTTTTACATATAGGAATTCGTTGTTGAATGCGATACCTTTTGCTGTCATCAGCAGCGCCATCGCCATCCCCAGCGTACGAAGTCTGACACTTCCCAATCGCGAATTTGTTACTTACGAAAGTAGTTTGTCAGACATTCTTGGCGTGCTGCTTTTTAATTTCATTGCATTGAATCAGTATGTGAGCTTGAATTCATTTTGGATTTTTATATTGCAAATTTTGTTGATCATCGCGGTCTCGTTCGTTTCTGTGAGTGGACTTTCCCTTCTTCTCAGTCGCATCAAGCATCACGTATCCTACACGCCGGTAATACTGCTGGTGATTCTGATCTACATGGTGTCCAAGGTCTATCATTTGCCAGGTTTGATTTTCATCCTCGTTTTCGGATTGTTTCTTGGAAATATTGAGGAGCTCAATGGCAACAAGTGGATTAAGAAATTGCATCCCGAAAAGATGAGTAAGGAAGTGGTAAAGTTTAAGGAGATCACCGTGGAGGCGACTTTCCTCGTGAGAACTTTATTCTTCTTGTTGTTTGGATATCTCATGGATCCCCGTGAAATATTTAATCCGGACACCATATTCTGGGCAGTGGGAATTATAGCCTTGATAATGGCTATTCGCGCTATTCAACTTAAACGTTCGGGATTGTTGCTTTCGCCGCTGTTGTTCATTGCGCCTCGTGGATTGATCACGGTATTGTTATTTTTAGCCATCGAACCTGCGAGCAATATTTCCATAGTGAATAATTCGCTGGTGATACAAGTTATCGTCATTTCTGCACTGGTAATGATGGGTGGCTTGATGACGGGTAAGGGTAGGGCTCAAACTTGACAAACGTTTTTTATTTGCAGATATTGACATCAAAATAGAATCTTCATGCAATCCAAATTACCGCACATAGGCACAACCATTTTCACTCAGATGTCAATGCTAGCTGCCGAGCAAAATGCCGTCAATCTTGGGCAAGGTTTTCCTGGATTTTCAATCGACATGCATTTGGGTGAGCTCGTCAGTAAGTATATCCGAAAGGGATACAATCAATATGCGCCCATGCAAGGCGTAAGCGAACTCCGACAGAATATTTCAACCAAAATAGAGAATGCCTATGGCCATCGATATGATCATAACGACGAAATTACCATTACTGCGGGAGGCACGCAGGCGATCTATACAGCCATTACCGCATTGGTGCACGAAGGAGATGAGGTCATTCTTTTTTCACCGGCCTATGATTGTTATTCACCGGCCGTGGAATTGAGCGGAGGTAGTTGTGTATGGGTTGAATTGTATTATCCTGAATACAGAATCAACTGGGAGAATCTTCAGAAGAAGATCAACCATCGTACGCGCATGATCATTATCAATACGCCACATAATCCGAGTGGAACATGCATGACCAGCGACGACATGAAACAACTTGAAAAGCTGATTGCCGGAACAGATATTTATGTGTTGAGTGATGAAGTGTATGAGCATATAGTTTTTGATGGTGTACAACATGAGAGCATTGCGCGATATCCAGCCTTGGCGGCGCAGTCAATGATTGTTTTTTCATTTGGGAAAACATTTCACAACACAGGATGGAAGATGGGTTATATCTGTGGGCCCGCAGCATTGATGACAGAGTTCAGGAAGGTGCATCAGTTCAATGTATTCAGTTGCAATACACCGGTGCAATACGCACTTGCTGAATACATGGAAGATGAAGCCAACTACAAGGGTCTTTCGAAATTTTATCAGGAGAAGCGCGACTATTTTTTGCAGGGCATCGGGAACTCTCGTTTTGCTTTTTCACCGTCGCAAGGGACCTATTTCCAGTTGCTGAGTTATGAAGGAATGTACAAGGAGAAAGACACGGACCTCGCCATTCATTTCACCAAGTCGCATAAAATAGCCAGCATTCCTTGTTCTTCATTTTATCCGGATCATCTTGATCAACATGTGTTACGGTTTTGTTTTGCGAAAGATGAAGAGACGCTATCCAGAGCGGTACGGATACTTTCAGCGATATAGAACTGGAATGTTTTAAATGTGAATGCTAGCAATATTGAATGGAACATTGTATTGACGTTGATGAGTTTGGTCTGATACAATTTTCACATCTTTAGATATCTGAATCAATGAATGAAATCGTGTGAATGACTGAAAAACATTCAACAGGTCACGATTACATTTGACAAACGAAACCCATCCTATTTTTTCGAAATGACAAATGATTTATCCGTAAGTATTTTTCAAGCTGACCTCATCTGGGAAAATCCTACAGCGAACAGAAAAAATTTCGATCGGCTTTTCGAGCTGATGGTGAGTGACATCGATGTAATTGTATTGCCAGAAATGTTCACTACTGGTTTTTCAATGGAGCCGGCGAAAGTTGCTGAGAAATTTCATCCTGAAAATATGGTGACATTGAATTGGATGAGAAGTCACGCTGTTGTTTGTGACGCTGTCATTTGCGGTAGTGTATCCGTTGAGGATGACGGTAAATTCTACAACAGATTGTTGTGGGTTAGGCCCGATGGTTCATACAGCTATTATGACAAGCGCCATACGTTCACATTTGCCGGCGAGGACAAAGTATTCACGCGCGGAGATAAGTTGCTTATTGAGCAATGGCGCGGCTGGAAAATTTGCCCTCTGATTTGTTACGACCTGCGATTTCCGGTGTGGAGCCGTAACAGATTGATACAAGGTAAGCCGATGTACGACGCGCTTATATATGTTGCCAACTGGCCTGCTGTGCGACGTGAACCTTGGTTGAAATTGCTGCCCGCTCGCGCCATAGAAAATCAAGCCTATGTCATGGGGTGTAATAGAGTGGGGGAAGACAATAACCAACATACATATTCAGGCGATTCTTTATTCATCGATCCACGTGGTGAATTTTTGCTTGCACCGGGAACGACCACAGATGAAATTCTTACTTTTAAATTATCATCGAAAGAATTGTCAGATTTCAGATTGAAATTTCCCGTGCTTGAAGACGGAGATGGTTTTGATATTTCGTTGTAAGAAATCAAGCGTGTTGAAAATGAAAAAGGCACAGTACTGTGCCTTTTTCATTGATATGTAAAACCAATGTGATTTCTAAAACATGCCAATGTTTGAGAAATCATACAGTGGTATATGCCGATGGATACAAGTGTTTAGTTCAATCTGGCGAGGCAAAGAATGGGCTATTACACTTGTCCAATCGGTATAATGTCGTTTATTCTGCGATGATTTCAATTTTGGTGATTTTATCTCCGGCTTTGATTTGGTCTATCACATCAAGTCCATTCACCACTTTTCCAAAACAAGTATGGTTGCGATCGAGGTGTGCGGTGTTTGTTCTGGAATGACAAACGAAGAATTGTGAGCCACCTGTATTTCGGCCGGCGTGAGCCATGCTCAACACACCGCGATCATGGTATTGATTGTCGCCATCCAATTCACATTTGATGTTGTAGCCTGGTCCGCCGGCTCCGGTTCCATTTGGACATCCGCCTTGAATAACAAAGTCAGGAATAACGCGGTGAAAATTGAGACCGTCATAGTATCCTTTTTCTGCGAGTGAGATAAAATTTTCTACTGTGCCCGGTGCATCCTTGTGGAAGAACTCCACAGACATATCACCTTTAGCGGTATGGATAATTGCTTTTTTCATGAAAATAAAATTTGGGGTGCAAAAGTAAGTGATCGCTTCAAAGCGATATTCAACAATCACCATTCTTCATTTTTGATTGTTGAAGATGTCCGTAAAATGTGGAGAGAAATTTCAGTCAGTCTTTTTGTGCCTGCGGCGATCGGCGATGGCGGTGGTGAGCTACGAGGGATACACCAAGTGTGCATCCCTCGACTCCCGTTTTTTGCCTCAATGAAAAACGAACTGTTCCGTTACAGCTTTCGTACGGCTGCTTTAAATTGTCTTCCTCTGTCCTCGTAATCTTCGAAAAGATCGAATGATGCACATGCCGGTGATAGTAACACCGTGTCGCCTTCACGTGAAAGTTCATAAGCAACTCTCACGGCTTGATCTGCAGTGTGCACATCTATGATGGTCTCGATGTCTTTTGAAAAAGCCTTGCGGATTTTTACACTGTCGTTGGTAAGGCAGATGATGGCTTTCACCTTGTTCTTCACCAATTCAGTAAGATCGTTGTAATCATTTCCTTTGTCTTGACCACCTGCGATCCAGACAGTAGGGGTCTTCATGGTTTCAAGCGCATACCATGTCGAATTGACGTTGGTGGCTTTACTGTCATTAATAAAAGTGACACCGTGCACTTTGGAAACGTACTCCATTCTGTGCTCAATGTTTTCGAAGTTTTCGAGGCTTTCGCGAACTGATTCTTTGCGAAGTTCGAGAATGCGTGATGCAATGCCAGCAGCCATGCTGTTGGCGATGTTGTGTTTTCCTTGCAGGGCAAGTTCTGTGAATTTCATTGTAAGGCTGTTGTTTTGGTTGATATGTATTGTGAAAGAATCACCGTGTGTATAAGCGCCGCGATCGCCAAAGGGCAATTTTTCGCTAAGCGTGAAGGGGAAAAGTTGAGCGTCGATTTTACGCTGAGCCATTTCCTTTATTGTTGCAGGATCATCTGCATTGAATATCAAAACATCCTGATCGGTCATGTTTTGAATGATCCTGAATTTGGCGTTGATGTATTGCTGAAAGTCATACTCATACCTGTCGAGATGATCAGGAGTGATGTTGGTGAGTATGGCTATATCCGCTTTGAAATCGAACATGCTATCGAGTTGAAAGCTGCTCAACTCCAGCACGTAGTAGTCGAAGTTGTTTTCGGCAACTTGCCACGCGAAACTTTTGCCGACATTGCCTGCGAGACCTACATTCAATCCAGCATTTTTTAAGATGTGATAAATGAGAAGTGTCGTTGTTGTTTTTCCATTACTTCCTGTGACGCAGATTTTTTTTGCTGAAGTGTATCTAGCGGCGAATTCAATTTCTGAGATGACAGGAATATTTTTTTCTTTCAATGCCAGAATCAATGGAGCATTATCCGGAATACCCGGCGACTTGATGACTTCATCTGCGGAAAGAATTTTTTCTTCGGAATGCGTTTCTTCTTCGAAAGGAATATTTCGATGTATCAGTACGTTCCGGTATTTTTCTTTCAGTTTGCTTTTATCAGAAAGGAAAACATCGAAGCCGTTTTTCACAGCCAGCACCGCGGATCCAACTCCGCTTTCGCCACCACCAAGTATCACGATCTTTTTGCTCAATCTGATTATCGCGTTTTAAGTGTTATGATGGTGAGTACGGCCAGCATGATACCGATGATCCAGAACCGCGAAACGATTTTGGATTCATGGTAGCCTTTTTTCTGGTAGTGATGGTGAAGTGGAGACATGAGGAAAATTCTCTTTCCTTCTCCGAATCTTTTTTTCGTGTATTTGAAATAGGCGACCTGTATGATCACAGAAAGATTTTCAATAAGAAAAATTCCGCAGAGAATAGGAATCAGCAATTCTTTTCTTATGGCAATAGCGAATGTGGCAATGATTCCTCCTAGCGCAAGGCTTCCGGTATCGCCCATGAATACTTGCGCTGGGTAGGTGTTGTACCAAAGAAAACCGATGCAGGCACCGACAAATGCACTGATGAATATTACCATCTCACCGGCATGCGGTATGTACATAATATTTAGGTAATCTGCGAAAATGTAGTTACCGCTGAGGTACGCCAATAGCGCGAGCGTTACACCAATAATGGCGGATGTGCCTGCGGCCAATCCGTCGATACCGTCAGTGATGTTGGCGCCGTTACTTACAGCAGTGATGATAATTACTACAACAAGGGCGAACAGGATGAACATGCCTGTTTTTGTTTGCCAGCTATCGGGTATGAGCCACGCATAATTGAACTCGTTTCCTTTTACGAATGGAATGGTTGTCTTCAGCGATTTTTCCGATTTCCAGATGGCCGCGTTGTCCGCTTCGTTGGCTGTATTGAAGGTCGTAGGTACATCTGAAATTCTATGCTTCATATAGACGTTGTCGTTGAAGTAAAGCATGCTTGCGACGATGATTCCGACGCCAATTTGTCCGATAATTTTTGAAGTACCTGCAAGTCCCTTTTTGTCTTTTTTGAATACTTTGATGTAGTCATCCATGAATCCAACAAGTCCGAGAAAGACGGTAGCGACAAGTAGTGTGAGAATGTAGATATTGGTGAGTCGCGCAAAGAGTAGCGTGGGAATGAGTATAGCCGCCAGAATGATGAGTCCGCCCATGGTAGGCGTTCCTGATTTTTCGATTTGGCCTTCAAGACCAAGGTCTCTCACTGTTTCTCCAACTTGTTTTCGCTTCAATAATGCGATGAGTCGTTTCCCGAACACCATGGATATGGTGAGCGAAAGAATCACACTACAAGCCGCACGGAAGGAGATGTACTGAAACAATCCTGCTCCGGGAAAATCAAATTGTTTGTCGAGGAAGTCGAAGAGATAATAGAGCATTATTTGTCAAGTGTTTTTAAGGTTTCACTTACAATTTCGAAATCGTCAAAGGGATGTTTTACACCTGCGATTTCCTGGTATTTCTCATGGCCTTTGCCAGCAATCAGTAATATGTCGCCGGGTTGCGCCAGAGTACAGGCAAGCTTGATCGCTTCTCTTCTTTCAGTAATGGCGAGGGTTTTTTTCATCATCACCGGATCTAGTCCTTCTTTCATTTCGGCGATAATCGTGTCGGGGTTTTCACTTCGCGGGTTGTCACTTGTCAAAACAATTCTATCGCTGAGTGACGCTGCAATACGCGCCATTTCAGGGCGTTTTGTTTTGTCTCTGTCACCACCGCATCCCACAAGTGTGATCACTTTTTCATTCCCTGTGCGGATGTCTTTGATGGTCTTGAGTACGTTTTTCAAAGCGTCAGGTGTTTGTGCATAATCCACAACAGCAGTGATTCCGCTATTGGTTTTTATGTATTGAAATCTTCCTTCCGGAGCTTTTAACGAAGAGAGTGCAGTAAGCACATCGAAGCGATCCATGCCCAGTTCCATCGCTGTTGCATACACCGCCAGAATGTTATAAGCGTTGAAACCACCAATGAGTTGGGAATACAGATCGTGGTTGTCAATCATCAGGTGCAAGCCACTGAAACTATTTTCCAACACCTTTGCTTTGTAATCGGCCATGCTTTGCAAGGCCATTGTCTTTTTGCGTGCTTTGCAATTTTGTAACATCACATCGCTGTGTTTGTCATCGTGGTTGACAATGGCAAAGGATGTAGATGGCAGAAAATCGAAAAGCATTTTTTTTGCTTTGATATAATCGTTGAACGTTCCATGATAATCGAGATGATCATGCGTGATGTTGGTGAACAGTGCACCCTTAATCAAAACTCCTGTGAGTCTTCCCTGATGCAATGCATGAGAGGACGCCTCCATGAAGCAGTACTCGCAAGCTTCCTTTGCCATTTCCGATAGAAGTTTATTCAGTGAGATGGCGTCAGGAGTAGTGTGTGTCGAAGGAATGATCTTGTCGTTGATTTTGTTTTCTACTGTTGAAATCAAACCTGACTTATGTCCCATTTTTCGGGCGAGCATGTAGAGCAGCGTGGCCGTAGTGGTCTTTCCGTTCGTGCCGGTAACGGCGATGACATTGATTTTTTCGGAAGGGTTGTCGTAATAGTTAGAAGCAATGTGACCCAGTGCTTCTGAAGAATCGGAAACCCTTACAATCGTCACATCCGTTATTGGAACTTCAGGAAGTACTTCACAAACGATAGCGCGTGCACCGTTTTCGATGGCCTTAGCAATGAAGTCGTGTCCATTTACGGATACGCCATTCACGGCAATAAACAAACTGAAAGGTTTAACATTTCTCGAATCCATGGTGATGTGTTCGACAGCCACGTTAGTGGAGCCGATCACTTCCTGAATGCGCGAGCGAAACAATATGTCTTGCAGTAGTTTCAAATCAACTCGATGAATATGTATGGATTGGAGCGCACGTTGTTTCCCGCCGGGACGCTTTGTCTTTTGACTGTGCCATGACCAGAAACTTTCACTTTCATGCCGTTGTTTTCAAGGATGTAAAGCGCATCCTGTAGGCCCATACCTACCACGTTCGGAACAAGCCCTGCTTTGAAATTTCTCGCTGACACAAGCACAGAATCTTTGGTGCTGTTCGTGGATATCCATTCCGCATCCGATATCACACCATATGGAATATTCAATCCGGTGAACACCGTTTTCAATTCATTGGAATTGCCACTTTTAGAAATGGGAATACGCGATTGTGCGAGCACCAAAGAATCGGAGAGAACTTCCGGCACGTGGAATTCCATCTGGGTGCTATAAATTTTATCAGCGAGTTCTTTGAAAACCGGAGCCGCAACAGCGCTGCCATAATAAACGCCACTTCGAGGATCATTGATCACAACGATGCAAGAGTATTTTGGAGCATCAGCAGGAAAGTAACCGACGAACGATGCACGATAGCGATCAAGTTGATATCCGTCACCATCATTGAGCCATGCGGTGCCTGTTTTTCCGGCAACTTTGTACGGAGAATTTGCAAAGACCCAGTCTGCAGTTCCACCCTTTTCCATTACACCTTCCATCATCTTTCTGCATTTTTCTATAGTCGATATTTTGCAGAAATCTTTTTTGAGAACTACAGGTTCGACTTCTTCAATGGTTCTGCCATTGCGTTTAATCTCCTGAACAAAAAGAGGTCGCACCATTTTGCCATTGTTGGCAACGGCATTGTAAAATGCAAGAGTTTGTAGAGGTGTGCACTGCGTTTCATAACCTATGGCGAGTTGTGTCAGACTCAATCCGCTCCAGCCTTTTTCTTTAGTGGACTTATAAAGTCGTGGTGCGGTTTCACCGGAGAGCTCAAGTTCAAGAGCAGAGTTGATTCCGAAAGAATTCAGTTTATCGAGGAATTTCTGCGGTGATTTTTCGTAGCATTTTTTTACAATGAGTGCGGTACCAACATTGGAAGATTTTTCAAAGACTTGTTCAGTGGTAATAGTTCCGTTACCTCCTTTGTCGAAGTTGGAATCTTTCATCGGCTTGTCATAGAAATAGGCAATACCTTTTCCTGTCGCGACGCTGTCGTTGAGATCAATGAGTCCGTCGTCAAGGCACGCCATTAGTGAAGCGAGCTTCATGGTTGATCCGGGTTCAACACTTTCGCGAATGGCCCAGTTGAGGCTTTCATTGTATTCGCCGGTTTCTGGATGTCTTGATAGATTCGCAATGGCGCGCACAAAACCGGTTTCAACCTCCATCAATATTGCGCAGCCCCATGCTGCCTTGTGTTGTTCTAGTTGTCTTTTCAATGCGGCATTGGCGACATCCTGTAAGTGGATGTCAATACTGGCGACAATGTCACAACCCGGTTCAGGTTCTTCAATGTAGGAATTCGTCATTGGTTTCCAAACGCCACCGGCAATTTTTTCCTGCAATTGTTTGCCTTTTTTTCCGGAGAGCAACTCGTCATATGCGAGTTCAATTCCCACTTTGTTTTCCGAGCGTTCCATTCCGATGGTGCGCGCTGCAAGTGTTCCGAAAGGTTGATCGCGGATATATTTCTGGATAAACACGAATCCGCTTTTGAACTGACCATTGCGAATGAAAGGAAATTTTTTCATCGACTGAAGTTCGTTATAGTCGACGTGATCTTTTATTTCCGCGTATCGATTTCCATCGGCTTTTGCTTTGCGAAAGACAGCTCTGTACTCAGCAGTAGACCTATCACCGAAGAGTCTGGAGAGGCACAAGGCCAGCGAGTCCAACTTTACTTTGTATTCTTCTTTGTCGTATCCGGCTTTTGAATCCCAGCGTATTTCGTATTCGGGAACACTTGTGGCGAGCAGACTTCCATCACTGGAGAGAATTTGACCGCGCACAGTTTCGATGTCATTGACTTTGTAAGTGAAATTTTGTGCGAGTGCCTGAGCGTGCTCATCTGGAAAAAGTTGAATGACGAACACTTTGACGATGATGGCGAAGGCAAGAACGCATAAACCCGCGAACAGCATCCACGCTTTGCTGTGAATGAGTCCAAGCGCATTTTCCTCAATCACCGTCTTCTTCTCAGTGGGAGAAGAAGCCGGCTGATTGGGGTGGTTGATATGGTTGCTATGTATGTCCTTAGGGTCGGTCATACGGCCTCTTATTGCTTTTCAAAAAATCCGCGTTCAACATCGATGATTTGTGGTGGAGTTCTGAGTTCCTTCAGTCCCATGTCTTTGATGGCCTGCGCCACATTGCTTTGCTGTTTGTTTTTTTCTAGTTCGCTCGTTGTTGTGTTGTATTGCGAGCGCATCTCATTCAGTTCGTTTTGCAGTTTTACTTTTTCTCTTGCTGTGTTTTCAAAGTAGTAAACCAATCCGATGTTGATGAGAAATAGTGCCACTAAGAATGCGATGAACGGCATGTGTTTTACGAGACCATCGCGGACGAGGAAGTCACCATTCAGTACACGCTGAAGGTATTTTCCTGCGCCGGCTTTCTTTTTTTTCTTCGCCGCGGGCATGTCCTCTTTGCTGGAGTCGGGTTCCGGTCTGTAGGTGTTCATTCGATAGTTAGCAGTGGGCAGTAAACAGCAAGCAATGGGTTTTGAATCCTTGTGAATTTTTTTCACGCGTTGAATCCATTGTCTTCACTTACAGTTTTTCTGCAATTCTCATTTTTGCACTACGTGCTCTGTTATTGTTTTCAATTTCTTCCGTTGTCGGAAGTATGGGTTTGCTGGTTGTTGGTTTGAGTGGTCGTAATAGATTTCCGAAAAAATCTTTCTGCGGTTCGCCTTTAAAATTTCCTGTCTTCATCCAATCCTTTACGAGTCGATCTTCGAGTGAGTGGTAGCTGATTACGACTAGTCTTCCGCCTGGCTTCAGGATCTCGCAACTCTGCGTGAGGAGATCTTTTAGTACTTCCAATTCTTCGTTCACTTCAATTCTCAAGGCCTGGAAAACCTGAGCGAGCACCTTATGCTCTTTCATCTTCGGAACATTTCTTTCGATCGCCGATTTCAAATCTTCGCTTGTGATCACCGGTCGCGCATGAATAATGCTTCTTGCCATTCGCCCTGCATTTTCAACTTCACCATATGCGCGCAATACGTGAATCAGTTTCGCTTCTTCATACTCGTTCACAACATGTGCGGCAGTAAGTTCACGGGTTTTGTCCATGCGCATGTCGAGTGGTGCATCGAAGCGAATAGAGAATCCCCTTTCTTCACTGTCGAACTGATGACTGCTCACACCGAGATCGGCGAGGATGCCATCCACAGAGTGAATGCCCATCAGCCGCAGCCAGTTTTTCATGTGGCGGAAATTTTTCTCTACGAGTTGAAATCGCGGGTCGTCGAGTGCATTTTTTTTTGCATCGGGATCCTGGTCGAAGCCAATCAATTTTCCATTTTCCAGTCTTGTCAATATTTCTTTTGAATGACCTCCACCACCGAAGGTCGCATCCACATAAACCCCATCGGGTACTATGTTGAGTCCGTCCACTGAAGGCATCAGAAGTACCGGCCGGTGGTAGCCATCTTCTTTTCTAATTGTAGACATATATATAAGCGTCGGCTCGCGGATAATTCCGATTGCCTATTGGTCGGTTTTCAATTCGTTCTGAACTTCTTCTGCGAGTGTCATGAAATCGAAATCAGGAGCATTGAATTTTTTCTCCCTCGTTTCCTTGTTCCACAATTCCATTTTTTGTCCAAGCCCGCACAACACGAGTTCGTTGTTTTTTTTCAGATCAACTTCAGCATAAGAGAGCAGGTGAGAAGGAATATTCAATCGGCCCACGGTATCAAGTTCTAATTCTGTAGCGCCATTGAGAAAGAAGCGGACGAATTCAGCATGCTTTCGATTGTGAGGATTCATCTTTTCGAGGTTGGCTGAAATTTTTTCCCACGTTGGCTGCGGATAGAGCACCAAACACTTGGTGTAGATATCACGATTGAGTACCAAGCCTTGGTGCAAAACTTCCTCCAGAGGCTTACGCAGCTTGGCAGGGAACAACAATCTTCCTTTGTTGTCCAGCTTACATGGGTATTCACCGAGGAGCTTTAGCATTTGTTCGAATTCGTCTTGATGGGCACGAAAATATATACATTTTACCACTTTTTACCACTTGGGCTCCAAAAAAGCGGTTTTGTTGAAAAGATGAATTTCAATATGGCGATGACTTTTTAGGAAAATGGCATTGAATGCGTTGAATTTGTTGGGTTTTTAAATGCTTGGTTGGCGGTGGTAGGTTGTGGGAGAAATTTAGATGAGCTGGAAAGTTGAGCAATTCGAAATTTGATTGGATGTCGCGTATATTTTGCTTCTGTTTTATCAACGTTGAAGACGTTGACATACCTTCCCTTGATATAAATCCTTTTCGATCATGAAAACATGGCTAATACTTTTTCTACTTCTTTCAGGAA
>JAYTMF010000118.1:0-5559 GCA_043728755.1 Flavobacteriales bacterium | reverse complement strand
CGTCTTTCGAATCACTCATCGCGTAGTATAAATTTTTTATTCAGCAAAGAACCAAGAACTTTCAAATTCAAAAACCACCAATCAATTTCAAAGCGCGCTCCACACTCCCAATATCCAATACCGCTACTTTTTCATCGCCACGCCACCTCCCGGTTGCACCACTTCCACCCAACGCCCTGCCGTTCGCGCATTGATTGTACGATCATACATCGCTTCGCATGAAACTGCCGGCAAATAAAATTTACCCAAATAAGTCGCATTCAACTTCACGCGGAAACGTTTTGATTGATTTGGATTTAAGTCGAGGTAAGAATATACGCGGTCATCACGCACGTCCTGATACTCGGGCTGATCGGCATTCATAACCACTGCCGATACATCCATTCGCTGATTGATGATCTCCCATCCACTTGGGAAAATTTGCGTAAGTGCGAGTTCATCGTAACGGCCTCGAATTCCCGGATTGTAAATACTTACTTCAGCAATAAAATCTGTTCCCTGATCAATGCGCGCCACATTGATTGGCAGCCCTTGCACATTTGTGTACTTCACATCAATGACCAGATTGTTCGAGGCAGCACTTTCATCTCCATTTTTCGGTTGACCTGTATTGATAATGCGTACGTAGAGCAGATTCGTTCCGGTGTTATTGAAATCGAGTTTATTGCCATTCACTTTTTTCACATCGAGTGAATTACTAGAAACCGGTTTTGCGGTTGTTCTGTTGGAAGCATTGCCATTCATTGAATAAGTGAATGCCATATTTTTCCCAGCTTCACCGGCAGCAAATTGAGAAATAGCAAGTAAGCTATACGCTACAGTTTGCGTGCTGTACCAGCTGTCAATACTGAGTTGCGCGGCAAGTTCTTTTACCAGAGGTGCAGCCTTTACTTTATCTCCCATCAATGTGAGTGTCTCTATGATCATCGCTTCGTCGCGCCAGTTGCTTCCATAACTATATGCAAGAGAAACATAGGGAGAAATAAAAGTGCTTTGATTGAAGACAATGGCCTTCGCTGCCTCCGGTTGGCCTGCCAAAGCATATGCTGCAGCGAGTCTCCAGCGAGCAGCGAGCGTGATGCTTGCGCGTTCTTTCATTCTATTCATAGCGCCCATTTCAGGCTTACCAGCAAGAGCTAAAGTGTATAAACGATATGCTTGCACCAGGTCATTTTCGTACCAGTAATAATTTCCACTATTGGAATTTTGTGGATTCCACTCCTGTGCTTTGCGTTGCTGATAAACTATCCATGCATTCTCCCAACCCGGTGGAAGTGTATAGCCTTTCTTCTTTGCTTCAAGCATAAAGTGACCTGCGTAATTACTTCCCCACTCGCTTTCCATTGCGTCGCCCGGCCAATAACTCATGCCACCACTTCGCAGTTGAAACTTCGCTAACCTGTTGATACCTTCTTTCACATTGCTCATCGCCCTCTTGATTTCAGCATCCTGCAAGTCCATCACATCAGACAAATACAACTGAGGAAAAACTGCTGATGTAGTTTGCTCCACACAACCGTGTGGATAGTCGAGCAAGTATTTGAGTCGTTTGCCGAAGTCAATGGGAGGAATAGAACTCACTTCGATCACGGAAGTATTGGTGCCATCCATACCAGCCAGATCAAAATTTGCGGTCCATGATTTTCCGCCTTCCACAATTCCTTCCACCACATTCGTAATATTCGGATTAGGATTGCGGACATCCATTTCCACTTCATATGTCGCTTTGAAATTGCCACTCGTTACAATGACATTTACTTTCCCAACACCAACTTTTTCATTCACGCGAATCGGGAAATTCACCACATCATCACCTTGTTGTTTGAATTGAATATTCTTTGATCCACCCTCAATCAACTGAAAGAAATCATTGGGTTCCACTTTAACGGTAACGTCTTTGATCTTGTCGTCCATAGCAAAAATGGTCACCGGCAATTTTACTTCTTCACCTGGACCAAGCACACGCGGCAACGAGGCTAACACCATTAGCGCCTTCTTCACCGGCACCGATTTCTGTGCATTTCCGTAGGCCATATCCCTTCCGGCTACGACCATCACGCGCACTGATCCGATATAATTCGGCATGGTAAATTTGTGTGTCATTGATTTCCCGGCTGCAATAGTGTACGGCCCGGCATGCATGACGACGGGCTTGAATCGATTCGCTCGATTTTTTGCCTGGCCATTCACTTCTGCATCACCACCCAAACTCAAAAGTCGCTCGAGCTTTGTTCCGAAAGCGCCGATTACCTGATCATAGAGATCAAATGTGTTCACACCCAAAGCTTCCCTTGCATAAAAATAATTCCATGGATCAGGAGTTTTGAAGCGCGTGAGATCAAGTAAACCTTCATCGACGATTTCCAATGTGTAGGTCATCGCCTTACCTTTTTCTTCCGAAACTTTCACTTCGAATTCCTTCTCAGGAGAAAGTTCATTCGCAATACCAATTACCGGAGAAAGGTGCGATCCGGGATTCTCCACGAATACAGGCATCACTCCAAAAAGTCGTATTGGAAGATCATTCTCTGTTTGATTGTGCGGTTGTATCAATGTAATGTGAACGTATGCGTTGGGTGTCATCCGATCGCTCGTCTTGAATTTGTATTGCGTCTGACCTTCCTTCGTCTCCACCCATTGCGCATCGATAACACCGGAACTGTTTTCAATCGACACCAAAGCGCGCCCCACCTTTCCACTTGGAATGGTCACAATGCATTCCTCGCCACTGATGTACTTTTCTTTGTCCATTGAAAACGCGAGGACATTTGCACCATCCGGATTGGTGCGATTAGAGCGGTTTTCTGTCGCCGGCCAGTCAATATAAATTTCTCTTCCTGAAGCGTGTCCGCCATTGGGATCTTCCACCCGGATGAGATATCGTCCCCAATCAGGATACATCACTTTCACATTGAATTGACCTTTCCCTTCAGCATTGGTACTGATCGAACCGGATGAAACAGGAGTACTGCTTTCACCACCTACATAATTCGACAAGTCATTGCTGCTTCTTTCCCACCACCAACGCCATCCTACTTTATACAATTTCCATTGCAAATTATTTTGTTGAATTGGCTTACCGTTTGGATCAACCGTAACCACAGAAACCATGTGATCCTTGCCCGTCTCAAGATAATAGGTATAATCCTCTTTGGGTTTCGGAATATTCACTCCAACAAAACAATTGTACGGAGCATAAAGCGCAGAGAATCTATCCACAGAAAAATCACCGCCCTCTTCAAACACTTTCACACTGAAATTCGCATTGAGCATTCCGGGAGCTCTGCCCTGAAGATCCGCCTTCATGTTGATGGTTGCTTTTCCTTCATCGTTTACAAAACCGTCATAGACCGTTTGCTCTTCTGCACTGAAACCTCTTACCGGATCATCAAAAGTATATTCCTTGAATTTTTCAAAAAAGGTATTCGATCGTGTGAATGTTGCTGTGACATTGGCTTTAAGATTCTTTGCAATAGCTCCGTGTAGCCACTTCACTTGCAATACAGCATTGATATCACCACTGATCACTTTCGGTTCGGGATTGCCGAAATTCATGGTGAGTTTCAATCGATTTGGCTTGATGGTTTCCACTTTGAGAGACTTTGAAAACACGGCACCACCAACACGAATATTCGACTGATAATTTCCCGTTGGTGCATCCGGATCGGTGGAACAAGTGAAACTATAAAATCCGTTTTCACCCTTACTCTTGACAAATTTTTGAACGACCTGACCGCGTGGATTGATCAATTCGAAAGTGACGGGATGCATTTCCGGCAGGACTTTCTTTTCATCTTCGAGAATAAAAGTGAGGAAAAGTGAATCACCGGGACGCCATACCCCGCGCTCGCCATAAATAAATCCCTTCAAACCCTTTTGAGAAATTTCTCCACCGATATCAAACGTGTTCAGGCTTAATGCGTGTGAACCGTCTACTTTGAGATACCCGCGCTGATTATCTTGCTTCGCCACGATGAGATAAGGCACGCCTATCACCTTATCGAATTTCGCATGACCATTTCCATCCGTGCGCATTTTCGACAATACCTGTTGCTGATAATTGAGAACCTCGATGTCAACACCGGACATTGGTTTAGTGGATCGGATATCACTCACAGACACAAGGAGAGAACCGTCGCCACCTCTCTTCGCGATCATTCCCACATCCGATGCGAGAATATTTTTTCCAACGGACTCCTTGCGATAGTATGCCGAATTACATGGGTTGTTTCTTTCCTTCCAATCGTAATCATCGTCGTAGTCGTCGTATTCTTCATAGTAGTAATCATCGTACTCATTGTAATGCTGACTTGCATTCTGCGCTTCTTCTTCATCGTCCGTTTCTATTTGAATTTCCTCCATTCCCGCATTGGCATTGTCTTTTTCATCATGATCAGCACAATGGTATAAGCTATAGGTCTGACGGAAATTGATCTCCACTCTATAAATCGCGCCGGGCTCCGTTTTGATAATCTCATCAAGATTGAGATAAAAAGTATTCCATACAGCAAGATCCGTTTTCCCGTCACTGTTGAGTTGAATCGTTTTTCTCTTCACGGTATGTCCAACGCGTCTCATTTCGCGATTGCCATTCAGATCGTTCACTTGTAAAAACTGTGGAACATTGCTTTCATAAATGCGCATCACAATAATATCCACAGCGGATAAATTCACGGCACGAAATGGAAAAACCAAGCCGCTGGTAGAGGGGAGAATCACGCGTTCCATGTCATCGATCTTCACTTCCGGCTTGAGATCTTCAAATTCAAGTTCAACAATAACATCATTCGGTGAAGCATAACCCATGATGTTTTTCACTCCGGCATGAATATGCAAATTGTGACTTCCCGACATACGATAGGCAGGATACACACGCACTTCGTTGCCCTCAATGGTATAGCGTTCATTGTTTGCATCATCAAGATCAATTATGCCTGCGAGCGTTTGATTGGGAAGAAGCGGATCGGAAAATTGCAACTGTATATATTGCTCTGGTTGCTGAACGACCTTATGAAAAAACATTTTGAAATTAGAAAGCGAAGGAATTTCCTGATCGAATTCTCCCTTCTGTTCAGCTTCGATTTCGCTTCCGTTCCATGAAAGAAGAACGCGCTCATCATTATCCGTTCGTGCAATGCTGTCAACAATAAACTGATGAAGATGTGGATCGCCCGTATTGGTCCAGTTCACGCTCAAATTCTTGCCGTTCTCTGTTGCGGAAATTGTTTTTGGAAGTGAGCTTGCATCACAGACATCCATTGTTGACATGGTTCCTGACATGTACATCCATTTCAGATCATCATTGCGGTATGGTTTTATTTGATCAAGTTGAACGTCCACATGCTGTTGCATGACAACGAAACTGAATCGAAATTCCGAAAGGTTAGAAGGAACAATTGTAATGCGATTCAGGGCCAGACTTCCTTCAAAAACTTTTCCTCTGGGCAGCCATTTTGCAGGTCTGAATTCTAGCGTTTGGTTATCGATCCACCAAAGTTTACCATCAATTTCAGGTGAAAAATCGATGAGCTCATCTGCCACAGGTTCCGCTGTGTTCAC
>JAYTMF010000117.1:0-6035 GCA_043728755.1 Flavobacteriales bacterium | reverse complement strand
ATTCATTCTCATTGAATAAGCCACAAGATTTTGACGAAATGCAGCGAAGAGAATTTGAAATATTCCTGCAAAATTTTTTTCTGTCATTGTTTCAAAACCTTCGAACTCTCCACTTTTTAAAGGGTGATTTCCTTGTTATTTTTGCACTTGCATAAAAACAAGGAAATCCATGAGCAAAGTATTCGATCTCGACATGATAAAAGCGGTATACAGCCGCTACCCTGAGCGCATTGAAGCGGCACGCAAAGTGACCGGCAAGCCTCTTACACTCACCGAAAAAATACTCTATGCCCACCTTTGGGACGGCAATGCAAACGAGGCCTATGGACGAGGAAAGAGCTATGTAGATTTTGCACCTGACCGCGTAGCGATGCAGGATGCAACGGCACAAATGGCACTGCTTCAATTCATGCAGGCTGGTCGTAAAAAAGTAGCTGTTCCAAGTACCGTTCACTGCGATCACTTGATACAGGCGCGCGTGGGATCAAAGCAAGACCTTCAGGAATCACTCAATAAGAACAACGAAGTATTCAACTTCCTTTCATCTATCTCCAACAAGTATGGCATTGGTTTCTGGCAACCGGGTGCCGGAATTATCCATCAGGTGGTGCTTGAAAATTATGCATTCCCGGGCGGCATGATGATCGGAACAGATTCTCACACTGTCAATGCGGGCGGCTCAGGAATGATTGCCATAGGTGTTGGAGGCGCGGATGCCATGGACGTGATGGCCGGAATGGCATGGGAACTCAAGTTTCCAAAGCTCATCGGCATCAAGCTCACCGGCAAACTCAGCGGATGGTCTTCAGCAAAAGATGTGATATTAAAAGTAGCCGGAATTCTCACTGTAAAAGGTGGTACCGGCGCCATTGTAGAATATTTTGGAGATGGCGCGATTTCTTTGAGTTGCACCGGCAAAGGAACCATTTGCAATATGGGAGCAGAGATCGGAGCGACAACTTCCACATTTGGTTATGATGATAGCATTGAACGATATCTCCGCAGCACTGGTCGCGCTGAAGTAGCCGATCTAGCCAATGATATCAAACAACATCTTACAGGCGATTCGGAAGTTTATGCCAACCCCGAAAAATATTTTGATCAGGTCATTGAAATCAACTTGAGCGAATTGGAGCCACATCTCAATGGTCCTTTTACACCGGATCTTGCAACTCCGGTTTCACAAATGAAAGCTGCAGCTGCTAAAAATAACTGGCCGACGAAAGTGGAAGTTGGTTTGATAGGTAGCTGTACAAATTCTTCTTATGAAGATATTTCGCGCGCTGCATCCCTCGCGCAACAAGCAATATCGAAAGGTCTAAAGCCAAAATCTGAATTCAGCATCACTCCCGGTAGCGAGCAAGTTCGCTACACGATCGAGCGCGATGGCTTTATTGATATTTTCAACGAACTCGGTGCAACAGTATATGCCAACGCTTGTGGCCCATGCATCGGTATGTGGGCGCGTGTAGGCGCTGAAAAGAACGAAAAGAACACCATCGTTCACTCTTTCAACAGGAACTTCCAAAGCAGAAATGACGGCAATCCGAACACGCTTGCATTTGTTGCATCACCCGAATTGACAACAGCCATAGCCATCGCCGGTGATCTCACTTTCAATCCAATGACGGATACATTGATCAATGATAAAGGAGAGACTGTGAAATTCGATCCGCCAAGTGGTGAAGAATTGCCCTCGAAAGGTTTTGATGTGAAAGATCCGGGATTCCAGGCGCCGGCAGAAGACGGCAGCGGCGTTCAGATTAGTGTTGCTGAAGACAGTGAACGACTTCAACTCCTTGCTCCATTCGGAGAATGGAACGGGAAAAATATTGAAGGAGCAAGAATGCTCATCAAAGCGAAAGGCAAGTGCACAACCGATCATATCAGCATGGCCGGTCCATGGTTGAGATACCGCGGTCACCTCGACAACATTTCCAACAATACATTGATCGGAGCCACGAATTTTTTCAACGAAAAACAGAACTTTGTAAAAAATCAGATCACCGGAGAATATGGCGAAGTGCCTACAGTGCAGCGCGCTTACAAAGCTGCGCATATTCCAACGATCGTTGTGGGTGATCACAACTATGGTGAAGGATCTTCACGCGAGCATGCTGCTATGCAACCGCGATTCCTAGGTGTCAAAGCCATTCTTGTGAAGTCATTCGCTCGTATTCACGAAACGAATTTGAAAAAACAGGGAATGCTTGGGTTGACATTTTCCAACGAAACGGACTACGACAAAATCCGTGAGAACGACACAATCAACTTCACCGATCTAACTGAGTTCGCTCCTGAAAAACAACTCCATCTAGAGTTTGTACATGATGACGGCACAAAAGATGTCATTGCTGTCAACCACACATACAATGCTCAGCAGATAGAATGGTTCAAGGCCGGAGGTGCATTAAATCTGATTCGCCAAGGCCTGGTAAGCTAATTATAAAAACTTCGCTATGCGCCTAAACAGAAATACTTTCATTCTCGTGTTATTTCTCCTAATGGCCGTTGATGGTATCGCTCAAAAAAACAAGGGCGGGTTGGTATTGAACGCTGGCGCTGGTTTCAGTGCGTTCGGTATTCTCGGCTCGATCAGTATATCAATTAAGGATGAGTTTACTATCAATAGCAAGAGCACACCTGCGTATGTGGCAAGTCTTGATTATGCAATTGAAAATAAAGTGAGCATAGGACTGGCAGGAGGTTATCAATCCGTGCATCAGCAAATCAGTGATTACAAATACACAGACATGCATGGTGTAGAAAAAACGGGAGCGTTTTCATATGATCTATCCCGTGTCAATGTTGGAGCGCGCATCCTTTTCCATTTCGGACAAGGAAGAATGGATGCGTATGCCGGCATAAAACCGGGTGTGAATATTTATGAATTGAAAGTCAATTTGTTCGAGGATATCCCACAACCGAATTGGTTGAAAGTAAGCGGAACATCATTTGCTTTTCAGATCATACCGATTGGATTCAGAGGTTATATCAGCGACAACTTCGGTTTCTTTTTTGAAACAGGAATCGGAGCACCCAGCTTTATCAGCGGTGGACTTAGCTTTGGAATTCAATTGCCGACCGAAACCATTTACCCAACGAACTAATATTTCAAAAGAATACGCACATGAAACTATCCATTCAAATTATGGCCTTCACTGCACTATCCTTGATGTGTGCGCAGAAATCAATGGCGACTTTATCGATATTCACCATACTTGAAAAGAACATTTGCATTTTGTATTGCGATAGCGATAGTGTCAAAGTGGATGTCAATTCCACGGTCATCTCATTCGACAATCGCCTTTATCAGCAAGGCATTCAGATCGGAACGTTCGATAAAAAAACCGCCATCAAAAAAGGACAATTGAGTGTTGTCATTCAAATCTACAATTTGCAGGGCAAAGCCATTGCTGAAGGCGTTTCATCCGGTGTGAATGCCTCATTTGCGATCACTATCTTCGCTGGCAATCAGCATATATCAGAAGATTTTTCCTTTGATCACGAAGCAGAGGAGTTTGCGCTGAAACTGCGCCAGCTTGGTAAATTGTAATAGAGAAATGCGGCATCAACCTCTTTAATACCACTGTATGATTTCTCAAACATTGGCCTGTTTTATAAATCACATTGGTATAATACCGATTTTGGGGTCAGTATATATCAAAAAGTATTCTCCTAAAGATCACATCCGAATCCTTTCGGAATTCTTTCCCGCCTTCAAATGCACGATCGTTCACTTTGAGAATCGGTCTTGGCGTCTGCATCCACTTGTAGAAAAAACTGTCTGACACTTGAAATGAATAGCGGTAGATATAATCTTTTTTATCTCTACCCTCAGCGTACAATTTAGTGAGACTGTCCGTAGTGAATGTCTCGGTGCCAAGTTGAATTGAGACTTTCGAAGGTCGTAACGTCGCATCGTGTGAGATCAATGAAAAATTGCAAGTGACAGGATTGGAGTGATCCTTCACTTTCAAATAAGTATGATCGATCTCAAACTCATCAGAGATGCCAATGCCATTGTATTCTGTTGGTCCGGCGAAACAAAGAAGTGAATCTTTACCCTTTGTAAAGATCTGAACAAGGCCTGAACCACCTGCACCTGCTGATTTCGTTTTGACGCCGCATGACGCAAGAATGAATACAAGCATGCACACTATTCCGATTTCATAAGTGTATTTTCTCATCGAGGTAATTTACCATGTTGTTGTAGCAATCTTTCACCCCATTTTCATCCTTTGAAGTGTAATCGTATATCACAAGGATGCCACTTTTTACTTCATGATAAATAAAACGCGCTACGAAATGATTTGATTTCTTCAATAAAAAACCCGTAACCTTAATTTTTGAAGCAAGTTCGGATTTGCTATCCATCACGACAATCAGCGGATCTGCTGCTTGTATGGCAGCAAATTCAGATTGATGAATGGTTTCACTGACTGAAATAAAAATATCGTATCCAGCTCCATTGTTTGAAATTGCCCGGTTCAGAAATATCTGGTCACTTTCGGTATAGCAGCATTGCTCAAAAGCATTGACTTGTTGTGAGCTCACCGGATATGCGTTGAATTCATTTTCGGAAAGCTTCAATTTACCATACTTGGCATACATTATTCTCTTGCCACCACAGGAAGTAAGAGTGAAAGCCACAGATAGTAAAAAAATAAAAAGGCACTTCATTTTGAATTAGGATGTCTTATAAAAACAAAAGGAGCAGTCACCTGCTCCTTTCAAATTCAATTGAAATTGATTATTCACCAGTAACGATACAAGTGTGAGTAATGATCAAATTCAATACATTTTTGTTGTTGTAATCAACAGTAGAGATCTTAGAGATTCCACCGTTTTTCGCTGCAGTCTGGATAGAAGCATCAACACCGAAGCAAAGCGCTCCGAGGAAGCAATTACCACTAGACTTACCAACCTTGGTTCCAACCGGGTTAGAAGTAGCGTTAACAGGAAGTGTGATTGAACATGAAGCCAACATAACTGCAGCGCAGCCAGTTGCAAAGATTGTCTTGAAAGTTGTCATAATTGGTTATATTTAGAAAGTTGGAGGCCAAACATAATCAGAACTTGAGGTGAATTGCAAATATTCAAAAAAAATCTTTTCTATTTAGAATTGGTCTAATGAAAATATTAAGTGATAGCAGGTCTTTCGTGACAATACGAATCGATAAATAAATTTGCTTTCATTCTATTTCATTCTCTAAAAAATGACTTTTTAGCCGTGGTAGACGACATATTTCAATTATGACTCGCTTGAAATTAGGGTATTCTCAATGCAAAATCTATACATCTCGGACTTTCATCTATTAAATTCGCCGCATCATGAGTTCGAAACAACGTACGATCAATGAGCCAATCGCTTTGAAAGGCATCGGCTTGCATACAGGAGCTTCTGTGAACATTACGATATTACCCGCTCCAGAAAATCACGGGTATATTTTCCAGCGCACGGATATGGAAGGTCAACCTACTATTCCTGCCGACTGTGACTTGGTGGTTGCAACGCAGCGCGGAACAACCCTGGAATTCAAAGGAGCACGCGTATATACCACGGAGCACGTCTTGTCTGCACTGTATGGCTGTAAAGTGGATAATGCATTGATACAAATTGACGGACCGGAAATTCCTATCATGGATGGGAGTGCCTGGCCATTTGTTGAAGCCATTGAAAAATCAGGATATAAAGAGCAAAACGCAGATCGCAAATACCTCACACTAACAGAAAACATCACGTTTGAAGATAAAGAGCGTGGTGTAGAGATGCTGGCAGTTCCGACCGACGGTGGAGAGTTCCGATTAACCGTAATGGTGGATTATAATTCACCGGTACTTGGAACACAGCATGCTCATATGTACGAACTCAACGATTATGTTCCTGACATCGCCAAATGCAGGACATTTGTTTTTCTGCGCGAACTTGAATTGTTAGCTAAGAATGGATTGATCAAAGGCGGAAGTTTGGACAATGCAATCGTGATGGTTGAACGCGCCTATTCCGATAAAGAAATAAAAGACATATTGAA
>JAYTMF010000116.1:0-2720 GCA_043728755.1 Flavobacteriales bacterium | reverse complement strand
ATTTGAAGCACAAATTCGTTTGACATACCAATCGCTGTGATGACTCCATCAACGGAAAATATGAGATCGATCAAAACGATTTGAAACATCAGTGACATGAATGATTGAGCCACTCCCGCGCTGTTTTTTGCCTTCGCATTCGGATCGTCACCTTCAAGTTTGTTGTGAATTTCTTTGGTGGTTGATACCAGTAAAAACAAACCGCCACCAATCATGATGAGATCTTTCAAGCCGACTTCATGTTCGAAAATATCAAAAAGATGACCTCCTGCTGCAATAAGCCATCCAAGCGTGAAGAGCAAGGTGATTCGTACAATTGTTCCAGTGAACATCCAAATTATACCGGCTTTTTTTTCGGAACCTGCCGGCAGTCTGTTCATGATGATCGAAACGAAAATAACATTGTCAATTCCGAGTAAGACTTCCATCATGGTAAGCGCAAGTAAACCCGTGAGTGATTCAAAAGTGAGCAGGTATTCCATGCTATGTGCTTTAAGTTTCTACGTGACTATGAAGGTATAAAAATCGGGGCAAAAGAAAAGGAGATCTGTTGAATCAAGCCATTCGACAAGGCTTTTTTCAACAAATCTCCTCTAAATAATTGATATCAATATTCAGTTTGAAACTGCTTTGCAAATTTTTTGCGATCGTTTTCATTCAGGAAAACTTTGCGCAAGCGGATACTCTTCGGAGTTACCTCGACGTACTCATCAGGGCCGATATACTCAAGTGCTTCTTCAAGGGTAAACTTGATGGGTGGTGCCATAACGTTTTTCGCGTCGGTACCTGAAGCACGCATGTTGGTGAGCTGCTTTGTTTTGGTAACGTTCACCACGAGATCATTGTCGCGCGAGTGTTCACCAATCACCTGGCCTTCGTAAACTTCTTGCATCGCTTCAACAAAGAATTTACCTCTGTCTTGAAGGTTGGAAATACTGTAAGCAACAGCATTACCGGTTTCCATGCAGATCAATGACCCGTTCTGACGACCTGGAATATCACCTTTCATAGCTTGGTATTCCGAGAAGCGGTGCGTCATGATCGCTTCACCTTGAGTGGCCGTGAGAAGATAGCTGCGCAATCCAATTATACCGCGAGATGGGATTTCGAATTCGAGTATGGTACGGTCTCCTTTTGGCTCAAGATTTTTCATTTCACCTTTCCTTCTTGTGACTGCTTCAATTGCAGTACCAGTCATCTCTGAAGGAAGGTCAATGGTCAACTCTTCAATCGGTTCATGTTTCTGTCCGTTGATCTCTTTTATCAAAACGCGAGGCTGTCCGATTTGCAACTCATATCCTTCGCGACGCATTGTTTCAATGAGTACAGAAAGGTGAAGTACACCACGGCCATAAACGATGAAGCGATCTGCTTTGTCGGTCATCTCCAGGCGCATTGCCAGATTTTTCTCTAACTCTCGTTCAAGTCTTTCCTTGATGTGGCGACTTGTAACAAATTTTCCTTCTTTCGCAAAGAAGGGAGAGTCATTGATGGTGAACAGCATGCTCATCGTCGGCTCATCAACCGCAATGGTTGGAAGTGCCTCAGGATTTTCAGCATCAGTGAATGTATCTCCAATGTCGAAATTTTCTATTCCATTGATAGCACAGATGTCACCGGAAACTACGCTATCAACTTTTCTTTTACCAAGCCCTTCAAAAACGTACAATTCTTTGATACGGCCTTTTACGATGGACGAATCACGCTTTACGAGAGCAACAGCCATGTTTGGTCTCAACTCGCCGCGATGCAACTTACCGATGGCCATTCTGCCTGTGTACGTAGAATAGTCAAGCGACGTCACTAGCATTTGTGGAATTCCTTCCAACTTCATCGGACCCGGAATGTGTTCGATAACCAGATCGAGCAATGGCTCAATTGTATCGGTCTTCACTCTCCAATCATGACTCATCCATCCGTGCTTCGCGGCACCATATGCTGTTGGGAAATTCAACTGATCTTCCGTTGCTCCAAGGTTGTACATGAGGTCAAATACTTGCTCATGTACTTCATCGGGCGTACAATTCTCTTTGTCCACTTTGTTGATGACCACAATTGGTTTAAGACCCAATTGAATCGCTTTTTGCAAAACGAATCTTGTCTGTGGCATTGGCCCTTCGAAGGCATCTACCAAAAGCAAAACGCCTTCTGCCATATTCAAAACCCTTTCAACCTCACCTCCGAAATCGCTGTGACCGGGAGTATCAATGATGTTGATTTTGTATCCTTTGTACTGAATTGAAACGTTTTTCGCCAAAATGGTGATACCACGCTCGCGCTCTAGGTCATTGTTGTCAAGTATGAGTTCGTTGTGAACCTCATTGTCGCGGAAAAGATGCGCTGCATAAAGCATCTTGTCTACGAGGGTTGTTTTGCCATGGTCAACGTGGGCGATGATGGCGATGTTTCTGATTTTTTGCATCTATATTGATTTTTAGGGTGTTTACCCTTTTTTTCGGGGCGCGAAAGTACAACAGGGAAGGCCTATTCTTGTCATTTCATTGCAGGTATTTTGGTGCCGCGTTTTTCGATGTATTTGAATCTCGTGATTTTGTCAATTCGGTAAGTTTTGCTGAATCAACTTTTCATGAGCGAAATTGTTGATGTTTTGCTCGCATTGCCCATCAAACCTTTTGTGCCAGAAACGTATATCGACTGGCTTGGTTGCCAAATAAATCTTGAATAGAACTTTGAAATAATTTTCGTTTGGTAGTGGAACT
>JAYTMF010000115.1:0-10179 GCA_043728755.1 Flavobacteriales bacterium | reverse complement strand
CCATAAGTTATGCGGAAATTGCCGCAGCCGGTTGGGTTGTTTCGCTTCCGGAAAAGAGTTTTTATATCAATGAAGTAGTGGTGTCGGCCTCTAAGTTTGAGGAGAAACGTGATGATGTTGCACAACAGATTCAAGTAATAGGGCAAACCGATTTGCGCTTTATGAATCAACAAACAACTGCGGATGTTTTGAATCAAAGTGGGAATGTGATGGTTCAAAAAAGCCAGCAGGGGGGAGGAAGTCCTATCATTCGCGGTTTTGAAGCCAACAAGGTGTTGATGGTAGTTGACGGAGTGCGAATGAATAATGCGATCTATCGTGGTGGCCATCTTCAGGATGTCATTACGCTGGACAATACGATCATCGAGAAAATGGAAGTGGTTTTTGGGCCGGGCTCAGTTGTTTATGGAAGCGACGCACTTGGAGGTGTAATGCATTTTTATACTCGCAATCCTCAATTTTCTTATGATTCAACTACCCTGGTGAAGGGAAATGCTTTTACGCGACTTGCCACTTCGAATCAAGAAATAACCGGACATGCTGATGTGAATTTTGGAGGTAAAAAATGTGCTTCGCTCAGCAGTTTCACCTATTCGGCTTTTGACGATTTGCGCCAAGGGAATGTCCGCAGTCCTTATCAACTTGATGCATGGGGACGTGCGGAATATGTGCAACGGATTGACGGGAAGGATAGCATCGTGAACAACAGCAATCCGAATGTGCAGGTGGGAAGCGGGTATAAACAATATGACTTCCTGCAAAAATTCAGCTTTATGCAATCGAAGGAAATCATTCATACACTCAATTTGCAATACAGCACCAGCAGCGATGTACCTCGTTATGATCGGCTTACTCAATACCGCAATGGTGGTTTGCGTTTTGCCGAATGGTATTATGGTCCACAGAAGCGCTTGCTCTCTTCGTATAACCTAAATTATTCACGAGCAAATAAAGTTTTCGATCATGCAAAACTTATTCTATCCTATCAGGAAATTCAGCAAAGCAGGCATTCAAGATTAAGAGCAAATACGAGTTTGGAAAGCCAAGTGGAGGATGTTTCTGTCGTGGCTGCGAACTTTGATTTTGATAAACTTTTGGGCGAGCATGAAATTCGCTACGGTGCTGAATACACATACAATGACGTAAGCAGCACGGCGACAGCAAGAGACATAGATACTGATTCCACCTGGAAGATTCCTACGAGATATCCGGATGGTGGAAGTAGAATGCGCAGTGCTGCCATTTATATCACGCATAGTTGGGAAATTGCACCTTGGCTGATCATCTCGGAAGGCGCTAGATTGAGCAACGTGCAGCTAAGCGCAAATTTCAGTGACACCACTTTTTTTCCTTTCCCTTTTAGAAGTATTCAACAGAACAATACCGCCGTAAATGGAAATATTGGACTCGTTTTTAAACCGGGATCGGATTGGAAAATTTCAATTCTGGGAAGTACAGGATTTCGTGCCCCCAATGTGGATGATTTGTCGAAAGTCTTCGAAACAGCCGGGGCTGTTCGCGATCCTATTACCTTGGCTCTTACTCAAATGGGCAATCTCATTGTCCCGAATCCAAATCTGAAACCAGAGTACACATACAACGCGGATTTCGGGATTTCAAAAACCATTCAGAAAAAAGTCACGATCGAGACTACTTCGTTTTACACATTTTATAGAAACGCCATCACAACAGGTCGCGGAACACTCTACGGCGACAGCCTCACTATTTACAATGGTGACACAGCAATTGTCAGTACGAGTGTCAATGCAGCCAAGGCCTTTCTTTATGGATTCAGTGGACAGTTTACAGCTCATTTAAACGGGATACTTGATATTTCGAGCAGCATCAATTACACGTACGCACGTATCAAAGACGGCGACAACGACGAGACACCTCTTGATCACATTCCGCCTGTTTTTGGTCGAACGAGTTTGAATTTGCAACTGAACAAGTTTCGCGGCGAATTCTGGGTTATGTACAATGGATGGAAGCGAATAGGAGACTACCGATTGGGAGCTGAGGACAATGAAGCGAATGCAACTGCTCTGGGAATGCCTGCCTGGTATACACTTAATCTTCGCGGAACATATCAGATAAGCAAATTCTTGTCTGCACAAGTGGCATTAGAGAATATTCTTGACCAGAATTACCGACAATTCGCTTCAAATATCAGCGCTTCCGGAAGGAATTTCATGTTCACCCTGAGAGCCAGATTTTAACGGCAGAAGAATTTTTTGAGGAAACAGTCCGGCTGAGGACCAAACAATTTGGTGTGAATAATTGCGCGTCTGATAACTACGGGGAATGCTATGAAGCTTGTTTTGACTGATTTAGCATTGAGTTGACCACACGTTAAGCATCAATACATGAAGTGTCCTCATACGTTTTTTCCGACGCACATTCCTGTTACATTTGTGACATCAAAATTCTAATATCATCATGAGAAAAATTCTATTAGCTTCATTCATTGCGCTCGGATTGGTTCAAATTTCATATGCTCAGAATGAGCGGTGCGGTACCGATATCATGTACAACAGAGCGAAGGCTCGAAATCCATTTCTGGAACAAGCGCGCCTTGATTATGAGGCCCTTATTCAGGAAGGTCTGCTTGAGTTAACACAAAATAGGGACGGCCATACGGATGCTGTTTTGGTCATTCCCGTGGTATTCCACATCATCCACAATCAGGGTAATGAAAATATTTCTGACGAACAGATATTTGATCAAATGGTTGTTCTTAATCGGGACTTTGCAAAAATGAATGCCGATACCATTCAGGTTGTGGATCATTTCAATACCATTATTGCGAACTGTAAGCTGGAGTTCAGATTGGCCACAAAAGATTTTCTGGGCAACTGTACAAATGGAATTGAGCGAATTTCTTCCATTGAAACATATATCGGAGACAATGGCTCTAAACTAAGTCAGTGGCCACGTGAGCGTTATGTCAATGTGTGGACCGTGGCCAATATGGAAAATGGTGTGGCAGGCTATAGCCAGTTGCCGAGCAGCGTAATCGATCCACAAGGAGCCAGAGCAGATGGTATCATCATTCGACACAATTATGTCGGTAGAATTGGCACTGGTGCTGGTGGCGATTCCAGATCGTTGACTCACGAGTTTGGTCACTACCTCAATCTTGCACACACATGGGGTGGAACGAATGATCCGGAAGTGGCTTGCGATGATGATGGTGTTGCAGATACGCCTGTTACGGCAGGTCATGATAATTGCACAACACTTTATGATTTTGAGTGTACAAGATCGGGTATGAATAGCACTACTCAGTTGCCGAACATTGAACCTAAATACAATTTCGCGGGTGTTTCAACTTCTTCTGGAGCTATGGATCCTACAACAGTGCCTTTGGGGATATTGCCTCAGGATTCGGTAAACCGAATTTTATTCGGTGCATTCAGCGCTAATGGCGTTTCAGCTAACTCTGCTCTTGCCGGAAAATTTGCATTTACAGATTGGACTACAGGTGCTCCTGATGGTGCTACCACAATGGTGGAACTTTCAGGCGAAATAAACACGGCTGATTATTATCAATTCACAGTGACCCCAACGTCAGGGACATTGATGACTCTTACGAATCTGGCATTTGATGTGAGCCGAAATGGAACAGGTGTTCGCAACTTCGCTGTAAGATCAAGTATGAATGGATATGCTACCAATGTTGGTGTATCGAGCGTTGCGAGCAATCCGCAACTTTCTGCATTGCCTGCTGGTATCAGTTCCAATTACTATTTTATCAATGCGGATACTACAGCGAATCTTTTGGGTAGTAAGTTCAATCTGGGCACTACTTATACGAATCTTGCTGTACCTGTTACCTTCAGAGTTTATGGATGGAATGCAGAAGACGGCAACGGTACCTTTGAAATTGATAATGTTGCCCTTACTGGAATTTTCGGATTGAATGAGAATATTCAGAATTATATGGAGTATTCATTTTGTTCATTCATGTTCACCAATGGACAGAAGGATAGAATGAGAACCGCATTGTCTTTGGGTATTTCCGGGAGAAACAATTTGCATACTGAACAGAATAGATTCCTTACGGGAACGGACGACAATCCTTTGGTTTGTGCTCCTTCTGCAGACTTTTATCCCAGCAATCGTTTTGTGTGCATTGGTGACCAGACGAACATGAGAGACAATTCAACCAATGGAACCGTTACATCTTGGCTGTGGAATTTTGAAGATGGTAACCCTGCGACCAGCACTGCTCAGAATCCGTCGGTTTCTTTTTCTTCTTATGGAAGAAAGTCTATTACACTTACTGTCAGCAACGCTCAAGGCACAGACACCAAAACGATTGAACAAGCGGTGATCGTTGCTCCGAGCGGAACTGAATTTCCTGGTGGATTGCTACAAGAAGGTTTTGATTCAGCCAACGAATTTTACAATCAATGGCATGGCGGAAATTTTGATAACAACATGTCCTCATTCCAGCAAGTGAACAATGCCGGATTTAGCAATAACACAAGCGCGAAGTTGAACGCTTTTGACATGGATGTTACAAATATTGACGAAGGAGGACATGACATCGATGATCTGGTTTCTCCGGTTATGGATTTGACTAATATTGGTAGCGATGCTTCAGTGAATTTCAAATGGGCGTTTGCAACACAAAGTGTCAACCTCGCAGACATTACAGATAGAATGGATGTTTATATATCCAACAACTGTGGTAAGACCTGGTCTTCCCAAGCAAGATTTACGTCGACCGGACTTGCTCTGGTGACGGCTCAAAGTGTGAGTACTTCTTTCGTTCCACATTTGCAGTCTGAATGGAGTGAGGGTAGTTTCACCATCCCAACTTCGTACCGCGCTTCGGGGTTCCGGATTAAGTTCGTCTTCACGGCAAGCGAATTGCCAAATAACTTGTATCTGGACAATATCAATGTTGCCGGAACAGTATCCGTAGAAAATCTGAATGCAGATTTTTATGGCGCAGCATTGTATCCTAATCCTACAGAAGGATCAACGACTTTGAGTTACGAGAATGTTTCTGCAACAAACATGGAAATTACGCTTACAGATTTAAGTGGCCGCACGGTTAATCGCTGGAAGCCGAACAATCGTTCCGGAGGATTGCAAACCATGCAAATAGAAACAGAAGATCTGGCAAAGGGTCTCTACCTGATAAATATTAAGTCTGCACAGAATTCAGCAACGCTGAAGTTGGTTGTCAGATAATCGTAAATTGTGATACATGAAAAAGCCACCAATTGGTGGCTTTTTTTATGATGGATATTTGAGTTATGTCAGCGCGCTGATTACAGCGTTGTAATCAGGTTCATGGCTTAGGTCATAAACCAGTTCTGTGTATAAGACTTTTGCTTGTTCATCCAATACGATCACGGCACGAGCCATTAAGCCAACGAGGATTGTTCCTGATACAATATCGACATGATAATCGCTGCTGAAATTGTTGTTTTTGTACTCGGACAAACTGATCACATTCGTAATGCCTTCAGCGCCACAAAATCTCCTTTGTGCGTACGGGAGATCTTTGGACACGTTCATGACTACTGTGTTCATCATGCCCGATGCGAGCTGATTGAATCGACGAACACTCAGTGCACACGTACTGGTGTCGATACTTGGAAAAATATTCAGCACAACACGTTTACCGTAGAAATCTGAAAGTGTGACTTCCATCATATCCAAACCGGTCAAGGAGAATGACGGCGCTTTTGCTCCAACTGGCGGTAACGTTCCGGATGTATGTGCGATGCTGCCTTTATGTATGAATTCTGCCATATCAATTGAGCGATGCAAGCTTTTCCTCTAGTAATTTTATTTTTAATTGGGCGTCTGATAATTTCTTTCTTTCAATTTCCAGAACTGTTGCTGGTGCATTGTTGACGAAACGCTCATTGCCGAGTTTTACTTCAACTGATTTGAGAAAGCCTTGTGTGTAATGCAAATCTTCCTTCAATTTTTGCTTTTCAACTTCTATATCTACGTTCGCCGTGAACGGTATAAAATATTCGTCATGATTCACAACGAACGAAAAACAATTAGCGGGTTTCTCTGCCGTAATTTCAATGGATGAAAGATTGCATAGATGAATAATTGATGCGTCAAATGGTGTCGATTGATTATTTGTGCGCTGAACCAGCAAGGTGAGTTTTTCTTTGTTCGGAATGTTATTGTCTTTTCTCACATTTCTCACTCCGATGACGATTTCTTCAAACGTTTTGAATTGATTTTGCAATTCAGTACTTGAGGTTCCGATCTCTGGCCATACAGCCACACAAATAGAACCCTTACCCGCTTCTCTTTCTCCTACAAAATGCCATATCTCTTCAGTGAGAAATGGCATGAATGGATGCAAAACTTTCAATAATTTTTCAAAGATCGAAACGGTATCTGCGTATGTTTTGCGGTCAATGCTTTCGCCATAAGAAGGCTTAACCATCTCGAGATACCACGCACAGAAATCGTCCCATACAAGTTTGTAGGTGGACATGAGCGCTTCGCTGATTCTGAATTTATCGTAGTCGTCGTTAATGTCATGGAGTACTGAGTTGAATTGACTACTCATCCATTCAATGGCAATTTTTGCTGAATCGGGTTGCTCTAAGTTATCATCGATTTTCGCTTCCCAACTATTCACCAGTCTGAATGCGTTCCAAATCTTGTTGGCAAAGTTTCTTCCCTGTTGGCAAAGTGATTCATCAAACAAAAGATCATTGCCCGCAGGTGATGACAACAACATTCCCACACGCACGCCATCGGCACCATAGATTTTCATCAGGTCCAATGGATCAGGAGAATTGCCCAGTGACTTCGACATTTTTCTGCCTTGTTGATCGCGCACTATTCCGGTGTAGTAAACATTGCGGAATGGAAGTTCGTTACGGTATTCATAACCGGCAATGATCATTCTCGCCACCCAGAAAAACATAATCTCCGGAGCTGTCACCAGATCATTTGTTGGGTAGTAATATTTTACTTCTTCTTCGGTATAAAATCCATCAAAAACGCTTATTGGCCACAACCATGATGAGAACCATGTGTCGAGTACATCGGGGTCCTGAACAATTTCGTGTTCTGCAAACGTTTTATTTTCATTTTTAAAAAATACAATCGCTTCTTCAACAGTTTTCGCCACAGTAAAAGATCCATCTGGCGCATACCAAGCAGGTATCCGATGACCCCACCAAAGCTGGCGTGAAATGCACCAATCCTTGATATTCTCCATCCAGTGGCGATAGCTGTTTTTGAATTTCGGTGGAAAGAATTTGATGTCGTCATTCATCACGTGATCGAGAGCTGGTTTGCTGAGATCCTTCATCTCTACAAACCATTGAAGCGAAAGTCGTGGCTCCACCATCGCATCACTTCTTTCGCTGAATCCTACTTTGTTTTGATGCTCTTCGGTCTTTACAAGTAGTCCTGCTTTTTGCAGGTCTGCGACAATTTTTGTTCTTACTTCAAATCGATCCATGCCAATGTATAGCTGACCGGCTTCACTTATGGTTCCATTATCGTTCATCATGTTGATGACCTCGAGCTTGTGTTTTTCACCAAGCACAAAGTCATTCATGTCGTGGGCCGGCGTCACTTTGAGGCATCCGGTTCCAAAATCCATTTCTACATATTCATCAGCGATTATGGGCACTTCACGATTGACGAGAGGAACGATTGCTTTCTTTCCGTGAAGATGTTTATAGCGATCGTCTTTTGGATTTACACAAATCGCAGTATCACCCAGAATGGTCTCAGGACGTGTCGTTGCAATGGTTACGAATTCGTCGCTGTCAACAATCTGATATCTTACGAAATAGAGTTTCGAAGAAAGTTCTTTATGGATAACTTCTTCGTCACTGAGTGCTGTGAGTGCCGCCGGATCCCAATTGATCATACGCTCGCCGCGATATATTCTTCCTTTCTTATACAGATCGATGAAAGAGTCAACGACACTTTCATAGTACTTCTCGTCCATTGTGAAACGCGTGCGATCCCAGTCGCAAGAAGCTCCAAGTTTTTTTAACTGATCGAGTATGATGCCGCCGTGCTTGTTGGTCCATTCCCAGGCGTGCTCCAGAAACTGCTCACGTGTCAGGTCGCTTTTTTTGATGCCTTCTGTGCGTAGTTTCTGAACAACTTTTGATTCAGTTGCAATGGAAGCGTGGTCCGTGCCCGGCACCCAAAGCGCATTTTTGCCGTGCATACGCGCTCTGCGAACAAGCAAGTCTTGAATCGTATTGTTTAGCATATGACCCATGTGCAGCACGCCTGTCACATTCGGCGGTGGAATCACAATGGTGTATGGCTCGCGGCCATCGGGTTCACTTTTGAAAAGTTTATGTTCCATCCAGTAGGCGTACCATTTGTCTTCGGTGCCCGCAGGATCATACTTACTTGGAATTTCGATCATGGCGCAAATTTAACAGGCCGGACGCTTATCACATTTGAGATTTCGTGAAGTAATGAGGAAGTGGTTGTAGAAAATGTTGATCGAAATAGTACGTCTGCGATAGTTGAAAGTGATGACTGAATTTTTTCGTTGGTATTCACCTTTTTCAACTTCCAATGGGAGTGATGTCGCGTTCTTTAGAAAAATAAAATGGCTGAAAATCAACTGAACAAGCTGCTTTTTGGGCATGGATCACCCGAACTTCAGCATGAAGTAGGAACTAAAAACTACGAACTGCGAATTATCCATCAAAAAAAAACGAACACGAGCCAACCAACTCTCGATAGGAATTAGTATCTCTGAACTACACTGCCCTCTGATTGATGGGCTCATTTTACTGCGCGAAGGAATTGATTCAAGAACCGTAGTGCGTTCTTATCTTCGCCGACTATGAAATTCGTTCATCCTGAAATACTCTGGGCACTTACGGCGCTGTCCATTCCGATCATCGTTCACCTTTTCAACTTCAGGAAATTCAAAAAGGTATTGTTTCCCAATGTTGCTTTTTTGCGCGAGATCAAGCAAGAAACACAGAGCAAGAGCAAGCTTAAACATTTGCTGATTCTCTTTTCGAGAATGCTGGCATTGTCCGCCATAGTCTTCGCATTTGCTCAACCATTTGTACCTACTCCCGGCACACGTGTGAAGGCCGGAGGAACAGCGATATCCCTTTACATCGACAATTCCTTTAGTATGGAAGGAGCCGGCAAGGACGGTCGTCTGCTGGATCTGGCGAAAAACAAAGCACTTGAGATCGTCAATTCGTTTTCTCCTTCAGATAAATTTCAATTGCTCACGAGCGATTTCGAAGGTCGTCACCAGAGGTTGGTGAGTCGCGAAGAGATGACCGATCTCATCCAGGAAGTCAACGTTTCGCCTGTCAGCAGAAAGATGTCCGAAGTGGCATCGCGACAACAGGATCTA
The DNA here is from genome assembly GCA_043728755.1 of Flavobacteriales bacterium. GTDB lineage: Bacteria > Bacteroidota > Bacteroidia > Flavobacteriales_D > Sanyastnellaceae > JAIBBG01. The sequence goes on along the minus strand of JAYTMF010000115.1, from coordinate 818 downwards.
TTGGCGAAGAGTGGTATGGACAATCGTCGTGCATTTATTCTTTCCGATCTCCAGCAATCTGTTACAGATATCTCTGCAGTGAAGAACGACACCACCATTCAGGTCAACATTGTTCCCGAGCGCGCTGAAAATATTTCCAATATGTATGTGGATTCGGTGTGGTTCGATTCGCCGGTGCGTCAGTTGAATCAGCCGGAAGTTTTACATGCACGCATCGTGAATACCGGAAATGAAGGTCGTGAAAATGTTGCGCTACAGTTGATGGTGGATGGACAACAGAAGAGTGTTGCCACTGTGAATGTGAGTGCAGAGAGTCTAACCGATGTCGCCGTTACATACACGAATACCGAACCTGGCTATAAGAAATGCATTCTCAAATTGAACGATCGCGCTATAGTTTCTGACGACGATTATTTTTTCAGCTATAATGTCGCCGATCAGATCAGGGTGCAGGAGATCCGCGGCAATGCTGTTGAACTCGATGCGGTGAAGTCCGTTTTTTCCGATGACCCGTATTTCAATTATCTCACATCAAGCGAAAACAACGTCGACTTCGGTGCTTTTGCAAAACAGGATTTTATCATACTCAATCAATTGAAGAATATTTCGACCGGACTCATTTCCGAGATCGATAAATTCACACGCAGTGGTGGAAGTATTCTCATCATTCCTGCATCGGAAATTGCGATGAACGAATACAACGCTTTGCTCGCTAAACTCGAATTGGGGCAAATCAATGGAAAAATGTCGGGCAATGGCAATGGCACAGACGATGAAGCAAGCGGAGGAAAGGATCGGTACAGCAACAAAGTTTCGTC
>JAYTMF010000114.1:0-3445 GCA_043728755.1 Flavobacteriales bacterium | reverse complement strand
CGCTATTACTTATCGTTGAAGATCCAGAGTCCCTGGCTCACCAGTGTCTTGTCAATATTCGTATTCATAATTACAGGTTTTAAAAATTGAAACAACTTGATAATTAGCGACCTGATCACAACTATCCAATCGCCTTATAAAGGTGCGTATGCACTTCTTATCAAAAAGGTGTGAATGAAGAAGCGGAGATGATTTTCCGGTTATCGGTTGGGTATTCGATTTTAAAGGGACACCGTGAGATGTGGAGATTTATGGAATGGGTGATTGTGTGTGAAGGCCTGTGCGATTTGCGATTTGTAATTTCTGAATTGAAGCGGCGCTATCGAACCGGAGCGCGCTTCGACACTCGTATAATCCTAATATCCTAAATTGCTATATTCCTTTTTTTAACCCAGGCCGCGCTCCACTCTCCTAAATCCTAACCTCGAACTTCTAAATCCACTTCTTGTGAACACCCGTCAAACCACTCAAAACCACTCAAAACACTCTTTTTTGAAATACTTTGTTGAAAAGTGCTTGCGGAAATGAAAAAGGGAAGTATTTTCGCACCCCGTTTTTCAGATTTAGGAAGGCGGTAGTAATCAAGAGCAATGGATACTTTAAGTTACAAAACTTTATCAGGAAATAAGGAAACAGCCAACAAACAGTGGCTCCTGGTAGATGCCGATGGTCAAAACCTCGGTCGCCTTAGCAGTGAAATCGCATTTCTTCTGCGTGGTAAACACAAGACAAATTTCACTCCTCACGCTGATTGTGGCGACAATGTTGTTGTCATCAACGCCAGCAAAATTGCCCTTACAGGTAATAAGTGGGATGAGAAGCAATACGTTCGTTACACGGGATATCCCGGCGGTCAGCGTTTTGCAACGCCAAAAGAAATGATGGCAAAGCACCCGACAGCGATGGTTGAAATGGCTGTACGCGGAATGCTTCCGAAAAACCGTCTTGGTCGCGCGGTATACCGCAACCTATTCGTTTACGCCAGCGCCGAGCACGAGCAAGTTGCACAGCAACCAACACTTCACACAACAACACGTTAAGACATTCAATAGATAATGGCCGCAGTAATCAATACATCAGGACGCAGAAAGACCGCCGTTGCGCGCGTTTATATGCAAGAAGGAACCGGTAACTTTATCCTCAACGGTAAAGACTATAAGGATTATTTCCCTACGCTGGTTCTCCAGTACAAAGTGCATCAGTCATTCAAAGTGACGGACACTGACGGGAAGTATGACGTTATGGCCAACATCAACGGCGGAGGAACCACAGGTCAGGCGGAGGCTCTTCGTTTGGCTATCGGTAAAGCACTGATCGAGATCAATCCTGAGTGGAAGACATTATTGAGAGCAGAAGGCCTCACCACACGTGACCCGCGTATGGTTGAGCGTAAGAAGTTCGGACAGAAGAAAGCACGTAAGCGCTTCCAGTTCTCCAAGCGTTAATCGCTGGCTGGAAACAGCTTGTTTAGTATCCAAATCCATTGGACTACTGAGGGGCAACGGCCCGCATGCCTGGGAAACCACGCATGGTTCGACTCCGGTCGGATCCACAGACTACCAATGGATTGATATGTTAGAGAAAGTAAACAAGAAGTAAATAAATAATAATGGCAAAAGTTACATTTGACGAATTGCTGGATGCTGGTGTTCACTTTGGACACCTCAGCCGCAAGTGGAATCCCAACATGGCTCCTTATATCTTCGGCGAGAAGAAAGGAATCCATATCATCGATCTCAACAAGACAGCAGTGAAGCTCGACGAAGCTTCACAGGCACTTAAGCAGATTGCAAAATCCGGTAAGAAAATTCTTTTCGTTGCTACCAAGAAGCAAGCGAAGGACATCGTATCAGAAAGAGTAAAGGCCATCGGTATGCCTTTCGTTACTGAGCGTTGGCCAGGTGGAATGCTCACGAACTTCGTGACCATTCGTAAGGCTGTTCGCAAGATGAGCAATATTGAAAAGATGGAAGCTGACGGAACTGCTGCTACAATGAGCAAGCGCGAGCGTCTTCAATTGACACGTACATTCCAGAAGATGAACAAGAACCTTGGATCTATCGCAGATATGAACCGCGTTCCTGCTGCCATCTTCGTTATCGATATCATGAAAGAACACATTGCAGTTGCTGAGGCTAAACGTCTTGGTATTCCTGTGTTCGCTATGGTAGATACCAACAGCGATCCGCGCAAAGTGGATTTTGCTATTCCATCAAACGATGATGCCACAAAGAGCATCACTAAAATTCTTGATGTAGTCATCGAAAGCATCGCTGAAGGACTTGGTGAGCGCAAAGCGGACAAAGACAAGAACGAAGGGGAGGAAGTAAAAGAGCCGAGAGAAGAAAAAGTAGCGAAGGAAGGTGGAAGAGCTAGAAAGCCACGTCCAGCTGCCGGCGCGTAATCGAAGATTGCGTTTTGAAAGCTCCGTTGGAGCATAGACAATTATTCATATGAACTCAATAATATTAAGACAATGACAATAACAGCTGCAGACGTAAACAAGCTGCGCCAGATAACCGGCGCAGGTATGATGGACTGCAAAAACGCCCTCACGGAAGCCAATGGAGATTTTGATACTGCTATTGATTTGCTTCGCAAGAAGGGACAAAAAGTGGCCGCTAACCGTGGCGACCGTGATGCAAGCGAAGGACTGGTTATAGCTAAGACCGTTGACGGTGGCAAGCGCGGAGTGATGATCGTGTTGAACTGTGAGACAGATTTCGTTGCGAAAAACGAAGCTTTCGGTGCAGTGGCAAGCAACATCCTGGATTGCGCTATCCTAGGTCAGCCTGCAAATCTCGATGAGTTGAAAGCATTGAACTATACAGGAACCGACCTCACCATCAGTGACAAAATCATTGAGGAAATTGGTAAGATTGGCGAGAAGATCGAGCTTTCACACTACAGCGTAGTGAGTGCAGAGCAGGTATACGCATACAACCACCCGGGCAACAAACTCGCGGCGGTAGTTGGTTTCAACAAAACGACTCCTGAGGATATGGCGAAAGATGTGGCCATGCAAGTAGCGGCAATGGCGCCTGTGAGTGTGGATGAGAATTCAGTACCTGAGGAAGTGAAGCAGAAGGAAATCGAGATCGGAAAAGAGCAGGCCATCAACGAAGGCAAGCCGGCAGAAATGGCCGAGAAAATCGCCATGGGTCGTCTCAACAAATTCTTCAAAGAAAGCACGCTGTTGAACCAGGATTTCATCAAAGACAGTAAAATGTCAGTTGCTGCATACCTTAAGACTGCAGACAAGGATTTGACGGTAACAGATTTCAAGCGATTTGCTTTGAACTAAGATTACTTCAAGAGATAATTTAAAAGCCATTCCGGAAGGAGTGGCTTTTTAGTTTCTCACAGAATTTGGGGTTTCACGGAGATTTACGCAGATGATACCCATGTGATTTATAAAACAGGCCAATGTTTGAGAAATCATACA
>JAYTMF010000113.1:0-1562 GCA_043728755.1 Flavobacteriales bacterium | reverse complement strand
CAGACTGCCCGAATGGAGCGAAACATTGTTCTGCGTGATAAGGATCTCACCTTGACGACGAATGATCTTCTCTATAATCTTGAAACGGATGTTGCCAATTATTCAGGCGGTGGGAAAATTGTGTCCAATGTGAACAAGAACACTTTGACGAGTCGCAAAGGAATCTACCATTCGCGGAATGAAATGTTTTATTTCAGCGACAATGTTGTGCTTACAAATCCTGAATACAGCGTCAATTGCGATACAATGCAGTATGACAGTCGCGGCGAGATATCGTACTTCTATGGGCCAACACATATCGTCGGAGATAAAACAACTATTTATTGTGAGAATGGATATTACAATTCTAAAAAGGATCAATCTCGATTTGGGAAGAATGCGGTGATCACTTCTGATAAAACAACACTCAAAGGGGATAGTATGTATTACGATGGACTACTTGGCTACGGCGAAGTATTCCGAAATGTGGAAATAAGAGATACGACGAATAACTACGTCATTTCGGGCGAATACGGCAAGCACGTTGAGAAATCGAAGGAGAGTTATGTGACAGGCCGTGCTTTGATGACACAAACATTTGAAACGGATTCACTCTTTATGCATGCCGATACACTAAGGTCAATATCTGATACATCAGGTAAAGACATCGTCTATGCTTTTCGTCATGTGAAGTTATTCAAGGGTGACCTCCAGGGAAAATGCGACTCGTTGGTTTATTCAGAATTGGATAGCACGATGCGCATGTTTTATTCACCCATATTGTGGAGTGCACAATATCAAGTTACAGGTGATTCAATTTCTATTTCAATGGAAAGCGGAAAGATGAAATCTCTTTTTGTTCGCGACAATTCGTTCATCATTTCAGATGCTGAAGCCAAGGGAGACAGTATTGTGGGGACCGATAAATACAATCAGATCAAAGGCAGGCGAATGACAGGTCATTTTGTCGACAATGAATTGTCAGAGGTATTTGTAGAAGGCAATGGTCAGCTTATTTATTTTCCTACAAACGATAAGAGCGGAAGGCCTGTTGCGATGGGCATTAACAAAGGCGAATGTTCGAATATGACTATTGCCGTGAAGGACAATCAACTCACAAAAGTTCGCCTTGAGACGGAGTCGAATTCAGTATTCACTCCTATGAAAATGTCGAAGTCCGAAATGTATCAGCTGGAAAATTTTGTCTGGAGGAAAAATGAAAGACCGGGCAAGATGTCGGATATTTTCTTGGAGAATTAATTCTCTCCTTTGACGGCCTTTATTTTTAAAGCTTTGTCGATCTCGTCGCGCATGGTTTCTAATTCTTTTTTCGAGAATTCCTGATCGTCTTTAGTTCGATCTATCAATGAAAAGCTGAGGTATCTTTTCGGATGCATGCGCATGTCACTGAGCAAAAGATCTAGGCTGTGCGATGCGTGAACAAGCTCTGTATGCAATGAGTCGGTGTGAATGAGTTTGCCGAGTGTGCCATCTCCCTGATTCATGTTGTACACAAGTAAATTGAAATCACTCAGTGCCTTGTCAACGGTTTGTAAGGTTGCAGAAAGATTGAGTTTTGCGAG
>JAYTMF010000112.1:0-1676 GCA_043728755.1 Flavobacteriales bacterium | reverse complement strand
TTGAGTTCTAGGTATTTTGCATATGATTCTATCGCAGCGGGATAGCGTTGCGCTTTGTAGAGCAGCTCTGCTTTTTCACGATATGCAGGAGCAAAATTGGGATCAAGGTTGATGGCTTCATTATAATAGTTCAATCCTTCGTCATAGTTCTTCACTTTCACATACAATACACCTTTGCGCAAAATCGCTCTTGTGTATTTCGGATCTACTTCCAGCGCTTTGTTGTACTGCAAGATGGCGTTACTTAAGTTCATGCCATCGCGCTCGCTGTAATAATCACCCAGTTGAATGTATGCTTCAGGGTTTTTATCATTCAAAAGAATCGCCGTATTAATATAAACAATAGCCTTCTCCAGATTCTGTTGTTCATCTTGAGTAAGCACTTCAGACATTTTCAAGTAGGTCAATTGCTTGACGCTTTTGTCAATCTTATTGCCCTTTGCATTCATGATCTCCTCGGCTTTTGCAAATTGAGCATTGGCAACCACTGCATCACCTTTTTTCCAAGCAAGACGGCCAAGTCCGGCGAAGTTGAGTGGATTATTCGGTGCCACTTCCGTTCCTTTGCGATACATGGTTTCAGCGTCGGCCATGCGCTCGCCCCAGTACAAATAGTTGTCACCGGCTGCGAAATAATTATCACCATTGGAAGGGTCACGTGCAATGAGTTCCTTCAGATCTGTTTCAGCAGATTCATATCTTTCATTGAGAGTTTTCTTAACGGCTTCTTCGCGCGTTTGACCGTTGATCTGAAATACGCATGCCATGAAAGCCACGGCGAGATAGATGTATTTACTTTTCATTTCTTTGATTTAGTTGACTTCTTATTCAATGATTTTCACCGTTCGGTTTGGTGTCTTGGCGGCAACCATTCCCATTTTGTGGATGATCAGCTGACCCTTTTCTCCAACCAGGTGATTTGCAAAGCCTGTGCCAAGCGTGCCACTCAGGCCCGTGCGGATGTAATATACATCACGTCGCAACGGGTAAGTTTCATCGAAGACATAGGCTTGAAAGGGTCTGCGTGCTAGTCCGGGTTTGATAACATTGGTACTATCAATGATGCCATAAGTATTCACCATGCTGCGGTACTTTGCACTCAAAGGATCTTCAGGATCACTGATCCAACTTATGCTAATGATACCGATAGCGTTCTTGTTTTGATTGACATAATTGATCACTTCTTCATTTGTTCGTTGCGAAAAACAGTATGGAGGAAATTCGTCAATACCAAATTTTTCCTTAATCGTACGAGCATTACAAGAACGCGGATTATCGAATACCACTTGAATTTTTCCACTTACCGATTTTGCTGATAATTGGCTCCACAGACTATCGCGACCTTCGAAGATGGCGCGGAGTTGACGCATATTAATGGTCGTGTCCGTGTTGGCGGGGTTAAGAATGAGAGCAATGCCATCACGCGCAATCAAAATGCTTTCGGGCAAACGTCGTATGCTCTTGAAATAAGCAAGTTCTTCGTCATTCAAAGCTCTGCCGACTACAGCTGATTGGATGCTGTCGTTAAGTAGATCGCGCATCACATCAGCTTCCGGTTTAAACAAGGGCAGGATCTGGGCATATTTATTCAAGCTGGTATAGGTGAATATCTGCGAATCCATCATCAGTGAAAAACTTTCGTCGACACCAATTTTCAAAACACCTGAAGTAATCGT
>JAYTMF010000111.1:0-7394 GCA_043728755.1 Flavobacteriales bacterium | reverse complement strand
ACTTTGTCCAACTCTTTTTTGGTCTTATCAATGTGCAAAGCCACAGCCCATAATTTTTCAAGCTCAACTTTTTCCTTCTGAACTTCCTTCAGTTCATCCTTCAACATTTTCACAGAAGGAATATCGCGCAATTCCATCTTCTTTGGCAGTTCGATCTCACCATCGAAGATCTTCATTGTGCTGCCGGCCTTCGTTACTTTCTTCTTTACCAACTTGTCCGACATAGCTGCAAACTCCGGAGAAAACACAGTGTTCAGGATCTTGCGTGTGTCTTCATTCCCGGCAATTTTCTGTATCAACTGGTTGTCGTAATTCTTGATTTGCGCCTCCAGCCGACTGCATTCCGAATCAAACTTAGAAAGCTTTGCTTCTAGATGCTTTGAATCGAGTTTCTGATTCTCCACCATCGTGATGCGCACTTCAATATCACGACGCTTCTGATCAAGATTGATCAGTGACTCATCAAGAAACTTCTTGTCTTCAAATGCGGCGATCATTTCCAACTGAGTCTGAAGCGCAATGAAAGCCTTTTCTTTCATCTCAACCTCCGTCTCTTTCTTTCCAATCTCGCGGTTGAGCTCTTCCTGATGCGGTTTCAATTTTTCATTTACCACCACAAGTGTTGTCTGATATGTCTTCTCCTTTTCAAGTCGACCGCTGTCCTGCTCCTGAACTGTGCCGTTGTATTGCTTATCAAAAGCATAAACGAGATCACTTACAATGCGCGACTTCGCTCTATATAAATTAACAACCTCTCTGAACTCTTCGAAATCCTTCTGAACATTTTTCACAACGCGGATCTCATCATTGATGCGCAAGAGATCAGTGATATCCTTCTTGTTCTTCTGTGAGAAATTAATTCCTTCATGTTCACGATTATCCGCGATGATCAAGGATTCCTTCAAAGTCTTATTGGTGATCAGTTTCGAATTGATCAGGTATCGGTACACTTTCGAGAAGTTGTTGCTCAAACCATCGGTGCGCACATTTTCTTCAAGCCACACCACGGCATCGCTCTTTCTTCCGCGCTGATACACCGCGTTGAATACTTCACTTTTACTCTTATATAAATAGAGTGACACGCCTTCAGCCGTGAACAAATCCTGCACTTCGTCCCAACGACGAATACGTTGCTGCTGTCCATCGCGCTTAAAGAAAAATTCGTGGTTGTAAGCTCCGGAAATTCTGTAATATTCCAGTTCACCTTCGCTATCACGCTTCACAAGAATGCAGTATGGATCGCCTTTGAGGACTTCGAATAATATATAACTTTGGTTATGAGTAGGGAAGTAGTGATGAATGGTTTCCTTATCACCGCGACGCTGACCGGAGAAGCTCATTTTTGAGCCATCTACCACAAAAAGAAAATTCAGGGTATAGATCAAAGTCGATTTGCCGACGTTGTTCGGGCCCACCAATTGAATGGAGTCGCAATCGTCAAGGCGCATTTCGGCATTGACATAAGTCGCTGTGTTGATTCCGATAATTCTGGTAATCATAGTAATTTGTAGTTAGGTAATGGTCGCTGGCACCAATTCCAATTTTCTGTGTTGAATGAAAATGCCCAAAAAATTCGGGCGCTAATGGACAAATCTATCTGCAGTCAATGCGCCTGCCAAGCATTGTTGATGAATTGAGGAAAACTCAAGAGTTTATCAACAGATACAGATTTTTCTTGGAAAATGGATGCGTTTTGACATGCGCGAAGTATGTGCGTCATGACTGCATTGTTTACCCATTCATTTCAGGATGAATTGTCACATTCTCAATTCTTGATAAAAGCTCCCTTCATTGAATAGCCAAGCCCCGTGATATTGAGTATGAAATTCAGAACGCCTTTCGCAAATCGCAAGTAGAAGCGCGATTCTATTTTGTTTCTAAGGATTTCATCATCACTTGTGGATGAAACCACTTTCTGTGCTTTCCGCCCCGTGCTTTGATTGAACCGTGTGATGCTAATTCCGGAGGTTTCGATAAAAAGCCTTTTGAATCCTTTTCGTTTCATCAAACGAGAAAGTGAAGTAGGCGTGTAGTAGGCGAGGTGCTCAGGATAAGAAATGATATTGTATTTATCTTTCAAGATAAATCGGGAGAGCGCATTGAAATTGGGCGTTGTACAGAAGAAAATGCCACCTGTCCGCAATTTTAAATGAATGATGTTCAATTCATGTTGCGGATTGTTGATGTGTTCAATCACTTCAATGGAAGTGATCACGTCAAATTCAACACCGGGAAAAACATTATTCACAAGCGGACCCTGATGCATGATGATGTCTTTATTCATACATATCTGTACTTGTTGTTCACCATATTCCGATCCGTAAACATTCCATCCGCGTTTCTTTGCTTCTATCAAAAACAAGCCGTTAGCACATCCTACATCGAGCATGTTTCCCGTTTTGCGAAAGGCCTCAAAACGGTCGAGCCATTGGTGATATCGTTTCACAGTAATGGGTGACAAATATTGCTGCAATCCATAGTTGGAATAGTAGTATTCCAACTCATTGGCAGTAGGAATTCCGGAGCAAAATACAAGTTTACAATTCTCGCATTTCACCAGTGAAACCCGCATGTACGAATGAAGCTCACTCAGTCGGGAGTGATCGCAAGCGATGCAAGTTGTATGAAACGAAAGTGGTTTACTCAATTAATTCTTTTGAATCTTTTCGCGTGAAATGACCCTTCCTTCCACTTCAACGCCAACAAAATAAATTCCGCTTCCGAGGTAATCAATTTTCACTTGTCCACTTTTCCCATTGCATGTTGTCCTGGAAACAACTTGGCCGAGTGCATTGTGCATAACGATTTGCCACTTCTGGGGCCATGCGTTTTTGAGATTCACATAGATTACTTCACTTGCCGGATTGGGAAATATCTGAGCCGAAGCAAATGATATGTCGCTCACATTCAGCATGGGCTGAGATCCGATGGTGAAAATGCCATTTACAGGAAAATCAACAATAGCCTCCATAATTGGACCTTGAATAAGGAGCGGGACAAAAGTGACCTGAGAACCCGGCATAAACTCACTGTCTTCAGTAATGATCAATCCAAGTCCTGATGGATCAGCGAAAGTCGAAAGATCCATTCTAACCGTCACACTTCCTGGCTCGCCTGTTTTAGAAAATCCCCAGGTCCGTTGTGTTCTGCTGGATAGAAATGGATAGGAATTGGTGACAAAATCCAGCGATGCATCGTCGTTTCCTATCATCAGATAATCACCTGCATCCAGTGAAGTAGGATTCATTAATTGGATGATCCCTAATCCTTGCGCAACAGCGTGATAATCGTAGTTGCTTTCCTTCCCAATTCCAAAAACTTCTTCGCGCTGTTGTGGATGATGGTATCGACTGTATGGTCCGAGATCAATGTTGTATCGCGAAGCCATATAATTTCTGATCAATCGTTGATGTGTTGGCATCAGCCTTTCGCTATACACAAAATGTTCAGCTATGCGACCTTTACCAAAACGACTGTCTTCATATCCGTCATCGTGACCAATATCGATACTTATTGCCGTGCTATTATCTCGTAGTCCGATGTTGATTCCCGGCTGAGGATAATTCTGATCGTCGAAGAAGGTAGTCATTACCTGATGGATATCATCCTGATGGTAGGAGAAGCCGTAGATATGAGGCGCTGAAGCATCTCCGATATAGAAACTGTTTGTTCCACTGTAATCTCCATTGACATCTATGACTTCATTGTGGTAAGTGAAATCGTCTTTCCATGGATGCATAAGGTATCCGTTGGGTTGACGAGAACTGGCGAACCATCCGTGTTCATTGAATTTTATGGTGTCAGTTTCTACCATAACGAACGCTGAAATGGACCTTCCCGGCACCACGTTATACATGCTGATGACATCATCAATACCATCAAATGACAAGGCGCGTTGTCCACTTATTCCTTCCTGTTCAGTTGCCAGGCTTGGCCTTTTAGAAGCATTATTCTGAACTGCAAAAAAATCACCACCATTGATATCGCTCCATGTTTGCACACCACTTCCCACCGCATTCACTGATCTATCAGCACGCAACCAAAAAGTCATCGAGTTTAAATCACCAACTCCACCTGGACCTTTCGAACCCAATTGCTGCGGAGCTTCGGCATATACAAATTTTAGTGTGTCGCTTCGAAAAGTAGGCATGCTTCCATTTTCCAAAGCCGCACCATGAGGAATCATGAGTTGCACATTTCCAAAATCTTGTGGCACAACAGTCGCCAAATAGTGTGAAGGCCCACCTGTAATTGTTGTGATGCTCGCGTTTTCAGTCCAGATATCACTCATCAGATCGTCGAAACCTGTGACATCTATTTCATTCAGGTTTTTATAGAATAAAATATGCACATCCAACGGACCAAAAGCCTCATTGGTGACATCAGTTGCCACAATAGAAGCAACTGCCGGAAATTCATTCACTTGAGGACTGTATAGATCACTTTCCCACAAGCCGCGCCCATAGGTGGATGCCTTCAGACGGTGCTCTGTCGGTGTAGTTCCATAATAAATTTCAAGTTCGGTTACTCGCGCACTGATAGGCATTCCCTGATTGAACGGAATAAATTCCGTCATCGTTGTGTCCTTGTAAAAAACACCCATGTCCGTTCCGAGATACAGCGCTTCCAATCCGGCATCGGTTGTATCCATTATAATCGAATTCGTTGAAATATCAGGAAGGGTGCTCGTCATCAACGTCCAGTTCAAGCCTTGATTCAAACTTTTATATACATTGTTGTGAAAGCAGATGAAAACAATATTTGTATCCGTGGGATGCGTTTCAATTGAATTGATCGGCACCTGAATCACAGGAAGATTCGTCGCAATATTTACCCATGTAAGAACTTCATCGCGCGCATTGTTCGTGCGAAAAAGTCTGCGGTTGTCTTTAGACAGATAAACAATATTCGGATTACTTATACAACCTTCGAGTTCGTTGATATTCGTCGTATTATTATATAAGTTGTTGCTGATCTTTTCCCACACTATGCTGTCTTTCTCGGGATGTTTTATGTTCGTTGATCGCCATAAATTTTTCAATCCTACAAACATGGTATTTGCGGAAGTGTCTGCTTTCAGTAAGAAGTATGGTGTGTTCCATGCGCCTTCCTCGGTTACATCCAATACATCCAATCCGCAGATCTTCTCATTAGACACTTCAGAATTTGTGCGATAAACCGCTCCGTAGTAGATGCTGTTATACCTTGTCGATGGATCAGTAAAGTCATATGCACATTCGAAACCATCGCCACCACCTTTCCGCTTCCAGTATACACCATTGAATTCCATCGTTCCATTGTCCTGAAAACCGGTCAACGTGTGGTTGGGACTATGATTGGATTGTCCCAATTGATAGATCTGGCCAATGACCATTCCCGAACTGATGTCTTTCCATTCCTGATTGTCAAGGTACTTGTAAAGGCCTCCGTCATTACATAGATAAAGTTCTTTAGTATGCGGCGAAATGGCCATTTCGTGCATATCAACGTGCAAATAATTATTGCTGATATCTAACCAGTTTGCACCGCCGTCAATAGATTTTTTTGCTCGGATTCCACCCACGTACACCACATCCGGATCAAGATGGTCCGCTTCGATGCAGAGGTCATACCAGGCCTGACCACCAGTGCTACTTCCGTCGGCTGCCCATCCAAGAATATTGGGAGTAGTGGCCATGTTTATGTATGTGGCGCCGGCATCTTCGCTTTTAAAAAATGCTGAAAACGAAGTTGTATTCGCTCTAATCACATAAACAACATCGGGAGAAGCGGGCGTAACCGCTATACACATACGAACACTGGATCCCAGGACGCTGGATATCCAAGTCCAGTTTGCGCCACCATCCACAGATCGGTAAAAGCGACCCAATGCAGTGGTATAAATAATCTGATTATTGGTCGGATGAAATTCAAGGTCCTTGAAATTCGCACTGGATGGCCCCACGGAGGACCATGTCAATCCGCCATCTGTACTTTTTTGAATGCCTTCGCTAGTGGCCGCGAAAACATGTCCTGTCTCATGTTGAATGCGAATACAACCAACCGTCATATTGGAAATTCCTAAATTCATCAGTTGCCATGATTCTCCTCCATCAACACTTTTAATAACTCCCATCCCCGGCGAATCATTCGCATCACGGTCTCCGGTTCCGGCGTATATAATATCAGGATTGGTTGGATCAAACGCAATGGAAGAAATTCCCAATGTGGGAAGCTGGTCTGTATCGGTCGACCACGAAAGACCTCCGTCCTGACTGCGCCAAACCCCACCTGCAGGAGCCCCGGCAAATAAGATATCCGGATTATTAGGATGAAAAGCGACCGCCATCACTCGACCAATACCGGGAATAAGATCTCGCGTAGTCACGCTGTCAATGATCGGTCCTGTAGCATGCCAGTTACCGGAAAGCGATCGATTCTGGTTGTAGCCCTTTATTTCCATCCATTGGTGAAGGATATCATCACCATTCGGAATTTTTCCATCTTCCTTTATGCGAGATTCGTATAGCGAGTGAAATCGTTCCATTTGCTTATAACCCTGACCTTGCTCAGTCGGCATAATAGGAAAAAGTTGAGAATGCTCCTGAATAATCTCTTCGAACGTAAGGGAATGATCTTGCATGCGCACACTCCAGTCCGGCGCAACAACCTGTCCATTCGATTTCATAAAAGTGAAAGTGACAAGGATGGCTGCAAGAATCCATCTGCAATTCGGGGTAATTATTTTCATGAGAATCGCAAATTTACAGTTTCCATTGCACAACGAACTGAGAAAGAATTGGGAATACGTGACTTCTAAAAAATCGAAATGATGACCTTGAATTTTTTCAATACGATTATTTTCGTGCCGACACATTTATCAATATGCCTGTATACCAACTACCTGAAGATGAAATATGGTTTCCAAATCCCAAAGAGTTTGAGGGTGACATCATCGGTTACGGCGGAGATTTGGAGCCCAACAGATTGCTGAGCGGATATACGCGTGGTATTTTTCCATGGTACAATGATCCAGGTGACATTGTATGGTGGTCACCCGAACAAAGGTGTATCCTATTTCTTGATGAATTTCGCCTATCACACTCCGTGAAAAACGCTATGAACAAGAATATTTTTCGTGTGACAATGGACCAAGATTTTGCTGGTGTGCTTGAAGGTTGTCGATCAGGTAAAAGACAAAATGCAACATGGCTGCTGGATGAAATGGTTGATGCGTATTTGGAGCTACATAATCTAGGTTATGCGCATTCTATTGAAGTCTGGCATGAGGACAAACTGGTTGGCGGACTTTATGGTGTTTGCCTTGGTTGCGTATTCTTTGGCGAAAGCATGTTCTCCTCAATGTCCAACACTTCGAAAATAGCATTTGCTCATCTTGTTGGATTTCTGAAAAA
>JAYTMF010000110.1:0-2325 GCA_043728755.1 Flavobacteriales bacterium | reverse complement strand
TGCCATCATTATCGAGGAAGGTCCCGAAAGAGGAACAACACGGATATTATTTTCATGAGCAAGATTGACGATAACGCTTCCCGGGTCTGCCACGCAAGGCACACCAGCTTCACTTATCAATCCTACATCTTCGCCGCGAAGGAGAGGAGCAAGGTATTCTTTCCAGTCTGCCTGTTTGGTATGTTCATTCAAAGGCAAAAATTCAAGTGCCTCAAGAGGTCCCGATACACCGAGTGCACGCAATAATTTTCTTGCGCTCTTGATCTCTTCGATGATATAAGTGTTGACGCGAACAACAAGATCCTTGCTCTGCTGCGTGGCAAATGTATCAATGCCACTTCCCAAACTATTGGGAATTAGATATAGAGTTCCTTTTTTACTCAATGTATTTACTTAAAACAAAAGGCTGCAAAACGCAGCCTGTAGGTGAACAGACTTGGTTCTAAACATTTATGAGAACAAGAATCAGGGGGTTTCTTCACCTAGGTTGTCAAATGTCACTTCGCCTTCTGCTGCTTGTGAAGAGTGATTCATTTCATTTTCTTGGTATTCATGACTTTGTTTTCTATTGCTTTCCGCAGAACGGATTTCTCCGGTTCCCTGCAATTCGCGGATATGATCGATGGCGCTTTGCAGACCATCCGTGAATCCTTCGAAGTCTTCTTTATATAAAAATATTTTATGCTTCTCATAGCGCGGTGGTCCATCGCCGACTTGCTCAACGCGTTTACTCTCTGTAATTGTCATAAACAAATCATTTCCCCGCGTGGATTTCACGTCGAAAAAGTATGTCCGTTTACCTGCACGCACGGATGTTGAAAAAACATCTTCTTTGTACCCTTCACTCATGGTCTAAAAAAAAATAGTTTGAGATTCTAGAAAATAGTATAGTGAGCCAAATGTAGATAAGGTTTCTTTTTATGCAAGAAAAAAATGACTGAAAGGAGTTGTGAAGCATTTTTAATGATTACATCAAATCGCTATTTCAAGCATAAAAAATGGAAGTAACACCGAATGGACAAGTGTAATAGTCCGATCTTTGCTTCGCCTGATTGCACTATACACTTGTATACATCGGCATTTACCACTGAATGATTTCTCAAACATTGGCCTGCTTTATAAATCACATTCGTATAATACTTAAAGAGGATATTATCGGAAGAGAGTAATATGCCCATTAAATGCATGCGGCAATCCGACGAGGTCCTCTGCTAGAACGACATAATTATACACTCCGTTCTGGGCGAGAAATTCACTATTATGGACGTTTCCATTCCATGGTTTCAAAGGATCATCTGATTCAAAAATAGGATCGCCCCATCGATTGAATATTTTTATGTGATATTTAGAAATCCCCGTCATTTTGGGAAACCAGAAATCATTGGTACCATCAAAATTCGGTGTGAATGTATTGGGAGCATAGAATACGAAACCGTTGATGATTACTGTGCCAGTAACACGCGCTGTACAACCGAATTCACTTGTCACATGTTGCGTGATGGTTTGAATACCAGCCTCAGTCCAGTTGTATGCAAAATCACAATCATCACTTGTTCCGCCATCGCTCATGGTGAAATGACATTCGACAGCGCCGAGGGAGGAATCAGCAATCATCACTTCAGGATAAAGAATGTCGACGATCTGAGGTGTTATGGTAAAGCCGGGTGTTGGATCGGGATGAACTACTACGGCGCCATGAAAAACCTGGGTGACAGAATCGACACAGCCTTGAAGTGTGAAAGCGGTAACCGTGACATCATATATTCCCGGACTTTCATAAGTGTGTGTCGTTTCTCCTTGTTGCGATGTAATACCATCACCGAAGTCCCACAGGTAGTATACCGGGACATCTGAAACGGCTGAACCGATCATTTGCACCACCAGTCCCGGACAACCATCCGAAGAGTTCACGGATAAGTTGGTGATAAAATGATCGACGATAGAAACGGAGTCCGAATAGGTTTTCACACAACCGTTCTCAGAAATGGTGAGCGTAACAGGATGCACGCCTATCTGCGTGAAGAGCACATTGAGTGGATTTTGTTGATTTGAAAATGGAGGGCTTGTTGCAATTCCAAAATCCCAACTATAAACAGCTTCATTGGTCGTAGCTCCAACGGCAGAAAAATTATACGAGCTTTCACCCAAACAACCAATGGGTACATCGGGAAAACTTGCCTGCAGCAAGCCATAGATGGCCGCGGTGGAATAGCTAGTATCCGAACATGAAAGCGGAGCAGACACGATCAGCGATACGAGATAAACACCGGTGTCTGCGTAGGTATGAATAGGATCGGGTAGAAGTGAAATGTCTGCGTTACCGGG
>JAYTMF010000109.1:0-4816 GCA_043728755.1 Flavobacteriales bacterium | reverse complement strand
CCGCCGAGCATTGAGTCGCTCCGATTCAGGCTTAGAAACCGCAGTACAGAAACCGCTGAAAAAATTGCCATGCGCATCGAAAAAGCGCAACATGAGCTCTCATTCGAAACACAATTCGACGCCGTCATTGTAAACGATCTCCTCGAAGACGCCTTCATACAGGCAGAAACAAAGGTGCGCGAATATCTCCTGCAGTGAAAAACATTGGACTCTATTTCGGTTCCTTCAATCCTATTCACATAGGGCATCTAATCATTGCTGAATATTTCGCAACTCAAACCCATCTCAACGAGTTGTGGTTCATCGTAAGTCCCCACAACCCACTTAAATCGCCTTTGGAGCTCGCCCCGGAAAGCGATAGACTAAAAATGGTTGAAATAGCTGTTGGAGATAATCCGGTTCTCAAAGTTTCGGATATTGAATTTCATCTTCCCCGGCCATCATACACATGCGATACCATGCGCGTGTTGAGCAAGAATTATCCTCAGGCGCATTTCACTATTGTACTT
Source organism: Flavobacteriales bacterium (assembly GCA_043728755.1). Classification (GTDB taxonomy): domain Bacteria; phylum Bacteroidota; class Bacteroidia; order Flavobacteriales_D; family Sanyastnellaceae; genus JAIBBG01. Next base: position 4,307 of record JAYTMF010000109.1, on the reverse strand, counting down.
GGCGAAGACAACAAACACTCCTTTCATCTGTGGAAAGAGTATTCATGGCTTCTGAATAATTATTCCATCCGTTTTTTTCCGCGCCATCATGAGTCTATGGAGGGCCGCGATATTGATTGGGAAAAACATGATGCTTCAATTGCATATGCGCCTCGCTTGGAAATATCTTCAACACAAATAAGACAGAATTTCATCGAGGGAAAAAGCAATCGTTATCTGGTTTCGGAATCTGTTCTGCAATACATACAAAACAAGAAACTCTACGCAGGATAGTAATTCATCTTCATTGAAGCTGCTCGTTGAATCCCTTTATAATCAAGGATTTCAGAGTGCTTTTCCATTTTGGCATGGTGGTTGAAATTGCGGAATCATCAAAATGATTTCTTATATCAACTTAAAAAACCCAAGACGATGAACGAATTAAAAAACAAATACTTCACATTGAAGCAACAGGCCATCGAGAATATGCAACATGGCAATATCAATGCATACCTCGCCAAATTGGTCAATATGAGTGACATCAAAATGCAGATGATACAACTATCCGTACAACATTAAGAAACTCACCGGCTACTTTAAATAGCCAGTAAATCGAACCGGATGTTTGATAGGTGAAGGTTGACGTAACGCCCCGAATGGGGCGTTTCTGTTACATTACACTCATCCCTCTGAATGACCATAAGGTGAATTTCAATGCCCTGTCCGACGTTTCATTTCATTTTTCTTCAGCCAGATATCAATGAACATGGTTGAAATAATGATGAACGCGCCGAGATAGAATTGCGGACTCATCCATTCACTCGAGCCGTAGAGATAAAGTGCGAATGCGATGGTATAAACAGGTTCCATGTTTACCGATAATGCACAGGTGAAAGGAGAAAGCACTTTCATGATATTGATCGCCGTGATAAAAGCGAAAGCTGTGCAAACAGCGCCCAGCACCAGCAACATACTCAAATCCTTACTACTTAATTCGAACATTGCGGGTTGAAAATTTCCATTCAGCAACATGAACACACTCATACCGAAAAGTGCTGCGAGCATTTCCCAGAATGCAATTTTCGTGGCGGTGTGTCTGGTAATAAAAACAGAATTGATCGTGGAAAAAACTGCCGCAAGAATCGCAGCGCACAGAGACAGGATGATCCCTAATGTGTATTCGCTTTCAAAACGGAAGATGAATAAAAGACCAACGATGACGAGCACTCCCAATATAATTTCATAAGCATGAAATTTCTCTTTGCGAATGAAAGGGGAGATGAGTGACACAAAAAATGCAATGGTGCTGATCACTACCAAAGCCACTGAAACATTCGATGCCTTGATGCTTGAAAAAAAACAAACCCAGTGTGCGGCGGTGATAAAACCAACTGCAGAAAACTTGAGGATTTCCTTCCCTGTGGCCCTCACTTTTCGACCTGAAAGCAACGAGAATATAAAAATGGCAACAGAGGCAATCAGCACGCGCCACCACACAATTCCGAATGCGTCGAGCGTAATTTCCTTGCCGAGAATTCCTGTGAATCCCCAGATGAAAACAATGAACTGTAGCAGAAGAAGATTAAACGTCCTTGTGTTTTTCATCCTCGTGTTCAAGTTCAACTATACCACCGCTAACGGCATACTTCATCACATCCACCGCGTTGCGATCTATCCTCTTGATATGCTTCGTTGGAACGATCATCAGATGTCCGGCAAAGCTATAACTCATCGGAAAATAGACGGCGACTTTTCCAACGATGTCACCTAGCTCGGAGAGGTTTTCATCGGTGATAAATCCGATCATTTCAAGATCGAGTTGATCGCTCAATTTCACCAGTACAGGTTGATTGAACTTCTTCTTATTTCCCACAAATGCGCCAAGAATATCGGAAATCGCGTGATATAAATTTTTGACTCCGGGAATCCTTGACAGCATTCTCTCAAAAAAGTTCTTGATACCTTCATTGATAAAAATACTTCCCAGCCAACCTAAAACAAACAACATGAACAACAAGGCTAGGATACCCAACCCTGAATATCCAATATTCCTTTCAGCCAATTCTTCTGTTGAATACAAGATTCTGGGAACGATTCCGTCCAGCCAGCTGAACGTTTTGTAAATAATATAACACGTAGCGAAAACCGGCAAGGTGATGACCAAGCCATTGAGGATGTATCCGAAAAAAGTTCTGATATAGCGATTCTTCATTGTAACTATTTGAATCGCCAAAGTTATACCGATTGGACAAGTGTAATAGTCCAATCTTTGCTTCGTCAGATTGAACTAAACACTAGTATCCATCGGCATATACCACTGTCTGATTTCTCAAACATTGGCCCGTTTTATAAATCACATTGGTATTATATATCGGTGCCACACTACGAACATACTTACAAACGCTGCCTTCACCAACAATCGTTTGGACACCTTCCACTTGTAACCCTTCGGTTCACAAAAAGGTATAAAGGCGACAATCTGTCCCGGTGACAATATCCACAGCGAAACCCTATATCGCCCTACGCTCCGTTCAATTGCGAATTGTTGCATTCATTGCTGCGATTCTAATGTGGACGGGCATTTCCAACGCACAGGTTTTTGAAGCCAACAACACCACGGGATGTACGCCAATGGGTATTATTCTAACGGTAACCTCACCGTCGGCCAACACCATAACTAGTTATTCGTGGTTGATCACTACGCCTACCGGCAGCGTGCTTTCGGCAAGTACTGCGCAGTATGTCGCGATATTTTCGCAACCGGGAAGTTATAGTGTCAGTCTCACCATCAATGGCAATCAGACAACATCGATTGCGAATTATATCAGCGTTTATGCTAAGCCCACAGCCAGTTTCATTGCAGACGATCAAGCCGGATGTTTTCCGCTGTGTGTCAATTTCAACGACACCAGCACGCCTGGAAGCGGCAGCATCACCCAGTGGTCATGGGATTTTGGAAATGGAAATTCATCCATTCTTCAACATCCACCACATTGCTATAATTCCGTGGGCACTTTCACCCCGGTGCTTTCCGTGACCAACAGTTACGGCTGTTTTGCGACAGCATCTGCACCCGGACTGATGCACGTTATGAATAATTTTCCCATAGCGCAATTCCAGCTGAGCAGTCAGATTGACTGCAATCCGCCCGTCAATATCGGGATGTCGAATACATCAACGGGGACATCGCCACTCACATCCAGTTGGGATTTTGGAGATGGAAATAGCACAGTCATCAACGGAACAACAGCCACTTCACATGCTTACAGCACCATAGGAACGTACAACGTATGCTTGAATGTAGTAGATACCATCGGTTGTGATGCAAGTATTTGTCATCCGCTCACCGTTTTCGCAACGGCCAACGCCACATACAATGTTTCAGCTACACAAGGCTGCACGGGAACTTCGTTTACCTTCACAAGTACCACCACACCAACGCCGACATCGGTGCAATGGGATTTTAATAGCGACGGGATCATTGATTCCAACAGTCCAACCGCAACATATACCTACAATTTTCCCGGAACATTTCAACCATCATTAGCAGTTGCTTACAGCAGCGGTTGCACAGACGTGTCCACCAATGCGTATTCCATCAGCATTGTCGGCGGAACGACTGTAGCATTTGCTGCCGACACATTGCAGGCTTGTTCGTTTCCGTTCATGGTCAACTTCTCCAATCAATCCGTTGGAACAGGAACCATAGCATACGCATGGTTCGTAGATGGGGTGCAGGTGAGCACTTCCAGCAACCTAACGCATACATTCAACGGTTATGGCGCTTTCGACATGAAGCTTGTTGCCACGAACGCAACAGGTTGTGTGAATCAACACATCATAAATAATTACATTCTTGTGCAAGCACCGAGCGTTACTTTTGGAAATCCAATCAGCGTTTGCACCGAGCAAAATGTAGCTGTGGGCAATGTGATCGTGACATCAGTAGAGCCGATTCTGCACTACAATTGGGATTTCGAGAGCGACGGTGTTATTGATGCTGAAGGACTGCAGCCGATTTACTCTTACTCAAGTCCCGGTATCAATCAAATCACACTGACTATCGTTACGATTTCAGGTTGCACCGCAACATTTGAGAATCCCTTGCCTATAAATGTGTTGACGATGGTGGATGCAAATTTTATTGCGTCAACGGATACAACATGTGCCGGACAGCCAGTAGAATTCTGTGTGGCCGACCAACCCGGAAATACCTTCTCATGGAATTTTTTTGACGGAAGCGGCTGGGTGATCATGCCCATCAACTCTAGTTGCATCACACACGATTATCCTGACACCGGTTGGTATAATGTTTCCTTGACAGTCTT
>JAYTMF010000108.1:0-2343 GCA_043728755.1 Flavobacteriales bacterium | reverse complement strand
GCTTCGCCAGATTGAACTAAACACTTGTATCCATCGGCATTTACCACTGTATGATTTCTCAAACATTGGCCTGTTTTATAAATCACATTGGTATAATATTCTTCACGTAGCGCAGAGTCGTATTGTTTCCGGGCAATCAAATAAGCACCATGCAGAATTGTTTGGTGCTTATTTGATTTTAGGAGTAGCTTATTTGGACCACTACCTGAATTCGAATTGGATAACAGTGTCATTCACCCTATTCGTCTTCGCAATTTCAGCAGCAATGGCCAAGGCCATTTACCGCCTGACACGCTGAAATATGGTGTTAGATTTCCGCCAAACGAGCGGAAGAATTCTTCAATCTCGGGAACTCCTGATCCTTCAAAGTCAAATATGAGCAGGCCTTTCTCCTTTGCCTTGAGTATGCTGTGATAAAGACTGAATGTTCCTGATTGGCCTTGTTTATTTTTTCGGTCGATCGCACTTAGTAAATTGAAACAAGTGTTGTTATCAATGACACATACGTTCACCGCAACTATCTTGTTCTCGGAGGATGTCATCGTAAAAATTCCGTGCTCTTTTTCTTTTACAAGCGAAAAAATATTTTTAAGGATGCCGTTGTGCACTTTGATCGCATTCGATTCGAGATTCTCAGAGATCAGTCTGTATGCAGTATCTTCATCAGGGTCATGACTCACCACAAGTCCATCGCGACCACCTTTGTTTATTTTGTTCCGTTTTGAAGAATCGAGATTGTCGTTGATCTCACTCTCACTCTGATTCAAATCGATCTGATAGGTGTAGCGTATGGTTGCGTGAATTTTTTTCCAGATCATCGGTTGCATATCATGCCACTCGGGTGCAAAGTCTAGTTTGAAATAGACATATCTCGATGCGAGCAAGAAATCGGCAATAGCATCAATGACTTCTTTGCGGAAAGAGTTTATCTTAACTGGTTTGTTCTTGTTTTCAATAGTAAACAAACCAATATGAGGTGTGAACGGCGGTGTTATAAGCGTTCGCAAGTTTCCTTTTCCACCGTGATAAGCCACAAAACCTCCAATAGGTTTTTCATTTTCATCCAGCAGAAAAAATCGTTGAAGGGAAGGTCCGAAACATTGAACCCAGCCCATTGAGGTAAATAAAGAAGAAGACTTCAGGGAATGAAACTCTTCGATCCGTTCTGGTATGACTGGAATGACTTTCAAATGGCTATGATTTTTTTAGTTTACAATTTCGGTTCAGAAAGTAGATGACTGCAGTTCCATTCAATAAGAGATAGATCACTTTCGCCCAAACCATTGCTTTGACCGCGCCCAACTCATCCATGTCATTTGCCCAAGCGAACCAGAAGGCGGCAATCACTATGAGAAAGTGGAATATGTCTACTACCAATGTATACCATTGTAAATTCAATCTGTAAAAAATGAAGGATAGTGTACCGATCACGAAATTCAACGCATACCAGTAGCTGAGAATTTTAAGGTAGGCGAGTGCGTCATACCAGGACTCACCAAAAATGAATCCCAGCGTATTGTCGGGCAAGAGTTGAACGATAATGACCATCACCGCAGCAAAGGCAAGAAAGCGGGAAAGATTCTTCAAATAGAAATCTCTTAGTTCGACCGGAGATTCTATTTCTGAGATCTTCTGATAAAAAACTTGACCGTATGAAGTAGAAAGAATGCCTAATGGATTGAAGAATATTCGTCTGCTCAACGCGATGAGTCCGATGGGTATTAGAGCTTTTTCACCATAAAAAAAAGTGAACACCGCTACGTGTGCCCATTGAGCGAGATTATTCAATACTCCTCCCCAAATGGCATATCTCGGATAGTCGCCATGCTCCCGGGCGAGTTCTTTCATTCTCTTGCGCGACAGGCCTTTGAAAATTGAAAGCGGTTCGCTAGCCACGAATTTTTTCCAGGAATACCAAGCCGCCGCGATATGGCCAACGACGGTCCCCAGAATCAAACCGCCGGCACCCATATGCATCCAGCCGGTAAGCAACTTAGCGGGCTCGCCGGATGCCGAATAGATCATCTTAGAATACGATGCAACCGTATAATTTTTTTCTCTACTGAACCAAAAATTAACAACGTTGAACAGAGCAATGGCCATCAAGGCTATGGGCAATGTCCAAAGCCAATAGTGCAAATTTTCGTTGTGTGTGTAGTTCGAAACGCCTCCGGCAAAAAATGCAAGAAGGACCAATATTGCGCAACAGGAAATCAATGCAACACGCAATGCCAACGCTGCAATATGCCGAGCATCCTCCCGATTGCCGGGATGCATAATGGCAAATTCATATTTGCCCGTGATCACAACTCCAAAAACACTGAGTAAAAATGCGTACTGCTC
>JAYTMF010000107.1:0-1330 GCA_043728755.1 Flavobacteriales bacterium | reverse complement strand
GACAAGCACATGCATCTGATGGTCTATGGCGAATATTTGCAGGAGGCACAAATCAAAGCGGCAACACTCCTCACTTCTCTCCTTGCGTCGAATCTCGACTGTTGCTATTTTGTAAACAGCGGCACTGAAGCAAATGAAACTGCTCTCAAGCTTGCGAAAAGAGTGACCGGAAGAACGAAAATTCTTTCCTTCATCGGTGCTTATCATGGTAACACTCACGGATCCATGAGCGTCAGTTCAAATGAACAAAAGAAATCCCCATTTCGTCCATTGTTGCCTGACGTGCATTTCATGCGGTTCAATCATCTTGATGATCTTAGCATGATTGACAATCACACTGCTTGTGTAATCATCGAACCCATTCAGGGTGATGCCGGCATACGCATACCTTCTACCGAGTATATGCATGCGCTGCGTGCGAAATGTGATGCAACGGGAACCCTGTTGATCTTCGATGAGATTCAATGTGGCATGGGTCGCACAGGAACAATGTTCGCCTTCGAACAATTTCATGTTGTGCCCGATATTCTGACTTTAGGTAAAGCGCTTGGTGCCGGTATGCCTGTCGGATGTGTCATCAGCGCCAGACATCTCATGGAGAAATTCTCGCACAATCCAATGCTGGGACACATCAGCACATTTGCAGGGCATCCTGTCATTTGCGCCGCTGTCGCTGCTGGTTTAGAATACTTTCTAAAAAATCATATTGTTCATGATGTTGCGGAAAAAGGAAAATATTTTTACGAAAAATTAAACGGGCATCATCAGGTACAAGAGATCCGATACCGTGGACTTTTCTTTGCTATTGATCTCAAAAGTGTCGAAAGCGTTCAACGGGTCGTCGAGCACTGTCTGAATAAAGGCATCGTCACATTCTGGTTTTTGTCCTGTCCTGCATCCTTTAGAATTGCACCGCCGCTGACGATTTCCGAAAAAGAAATAGATGAGGCATGCCAAGTAATCCTTGAAGCACTCGACGCATTGTAGTGCCAAACTTTCATGCCGATTCTTTTATCTCAACAAAATTTTCTCTCTGAACAATAGATCACCGGATTCGCTTGTAATCGAAATGACACCAAACCCTTGTTGAAAAGAACGCGGGATGAAAACGGTATTGCCTGTGTCCAGCTTCGTATGTTGAATCAGATGCTGCCCTGTCAATGAATAGACATTTATGAAACTCATGCCATCGGGAAAATTTCCGACAATGAAGTAACCTTCGCGAAGTGCATCATATCGTATTGTGTATTCAGATGATGGGTTTGATGTAACAAATTTGACGGCACTGATGATTTCGGTATGACCGTTAAAATCCGTTTGTGTAAGTCTG
>JAYTMF010000106.1:0-1147 GCA_043728755.1 Flavobacteriales bacterium | reverse complement strand
TTTATCATTGACCAATAACCATTTTTTACATCACGATTTCCTTGCATGAGCGATAAATATCTCGCCAGTCTTCGCGGGTTTTGATGACCGTTTCGAGGTATTCATTCCACACCACTTTGTCTTGAACGGGGTCTTTGACAATCGCGCCGACCAAACCTGCTGCCATATCTTGTGCCGTCAATCGCCCATCGCCAAAGTGCGCCGCGAGCGCCAAACCACTGTTGACGACCGAAATCGCTTCCGCAGGCGACATACTGCCCGTCGGGGTCTTGATTTTCGTTTTGCCATCGGCAGTCACGCCGCCGCGCAATTCCCTAAAAATGGTCACAATGCGCTGAATTTCCGTCAAAGCGGGTGCTTCTACGGGCAATTTGAAGGCTTTTGCCATGCTTGCGACGCGGCGTTGCACAATCTCAACTTCCTCTTTTGCGGTTTCGGGAACGGGCAAAATGACGGTATTAAAACGCCGTTTCAAGGCTCCTGACAATTCATTTACGCCTTTATCTCGGTTGTTTGCGGTCGCAATGACGTTGAATCCTTCGACGGCTTGCACCTCCGAATCGAGTTCGGGAATCGGCATCATCTTCTCAGACAGAATCGTAATGAGCGTGTCTTGCACGTCCGCCCCGATGCGTGTCAATTCCTCAATCCGAACGGTTTTGCCTTCTTTCATGCCGCGCATCATCGGCGTCACGACTAAGGCCCGTTCACTTGGACCTTCGGCGAGCAATCGGGCGTAATTCCAACCGTAGCGAATCGCTTCTTCGCCCGTTCCCGCCGTGCCTTGAATCATCATTGTGGAGTCGCCCGAAATTGCGGCGGCGAGGTGTTCCGATACCCACGACTTTGCAGTGCCAGGGAGTCCGTAGAGCAAAAGGGCGCGGTCAGTCGTCAAAGTGGCAACGGCAATTTCCATAAGTCGTTGACTACCAATGTATTTTGGCGATATTTCAAAGCCGTTTTTCAATTTGCCACCCATCAAATACGTCACGACTGAGCGCGGTGACATTTGCCAATTGACAGGCACTTCACCCGTATCGTGTTTTTTCAGTTCGGCGAGTTCTTCGGCAAATTGTAGTTCGGCGTGTTGGCGTAAGACGTTTTTCATATTAATTAATTTTTATAGTAATCTATCAATTTCTAACCG
>JAYTMF010000105.1:0-1740 GCA_043728755.1 Flavobacteriales bacterium | reverse complement strand
GCGATTCACACATTTTCCGATAGTGTCTAGCAGGGCAGTGCTGTTGTCGGGACGATAGTCTTCGGCAGTGATCGCTTTGATTTTCCCAACAGCCTTATCAATGAGCAGGTTCTTTTGTTCGTCGTTGAAAACACATAATGAGATCGTAAATATTTGATCTGGAAATTCTTCCTGGAGTGACTTGATCTTGTTGATGTGCTGGTTGTAATTCTCGATCGTTTCGTAGCGCACGTCACTCATGGAACCGCTCATGTCGAGGATGAACTGGTAGTAAGTGGTTTTGTTTTTCATGGTCATCATTTTTTATTTTGTTTGATGAAGCAAATCTGCATGCTTCAAATAACATGAGAAGAATCTCTGCAAGGTTGCAAGTGATGTTAGGTACTAAGCCACCAAGCCACTAAGATTTCACAAGGAGGAATCAATTTTTCCTCAACAAGGCACCCTCCACCTCAAATTATAAATCACAAATTCATAAATGATTCTCGCTCCGTGTATCTCTGCTCCTCTGCGCGTCTCTTCGTCCAAACCAACCTAGTAATTACATTCGCCTTCAATATCTAATGCATTCACTTCATCACACCTCATTGACATCCGCCGCTAAATATTTCGACATCATCATCGTCGGTGCAGGCCCCGCCGGAAGTACATGTGCATTGGCTCTTGCCGACAGCGGACTCCGTGTTGCCTTGATGGATAAGAGCACATTCCCCAGAGATAAAGTGTGTGGGGATGCCATCGCGTCATACGTACCGAAAGTGTTGGCATCGATCAATCCGTCGTTTGAAAAACAGATAGACACCTTCGAAGAAAGGTATGTCGTCGATACGTATCGGATCGTGGCACCCGGTGGCAAGCGTGTGGATGTGAAGCTGACAAAAAGTGGCTTCATTTCCAAGCGCATGGACTTTGACAATTTCCTGCTGGAGTTGACAGCGTCGCAAAGGAACATCAGTTATTTTCTAGGCTATAACGTCACCGATGTGAGCATCGATGAACGATCAGCAGAAGCGACCGTCACTGCCAACGGAGAAGTGTTCAAGGCGAAGATCGTCATTGGTTGCGACGGTGCTCAGACCTTGGTGGGGAAGAAGACGCGTGAGTTGAAACATGATCTGAGTCATCATTCTGCGGCGGTGAGAGCCTATTACAAGAACGTCGGCGGAATGTCGAATGGTACGTTTGAATTGCACTTCATCAACGAAATATTGCCGGGCTATTTCTGGATATTTCCATTGAACGATAATATAGTCAATGTCGGTATCGGTGCAGTTTCATCCAGTATCTCTAAAGGCAAGATCAACCTGCGCGAATCGCTGAAGCATGTCATCACCAGTATTCCATCTATCAGCGAGCGGTTTGAGAATGCAGAGATGATCGGCACCATTAAAGGATTTGGATTGCCGCTTGGTTCGCGCAAAGTGACCATGAGTGGAGATCATTTTATGTTGTGTGGAGATGCAGCATCGCTCATTGATCCGATGACAGGCGAGGGGATAGGGCAGGCAATGGTGTCGGGCAGATATGCGGGTTGGCATGCTATCAGATGTTTTGAACGCAATGATTTTTCGTCTGCGTTCATGGTGGAATATGATCAGCAGGTTCACGCAAAATTCTGGAAGAAGCATCGAAGGAATTACCTGATGCAGAAGTACCTGATGAATCGTCCGGCGCTTATCAAAGGGGTGGTGAGCGCGGCTTCGAGAAGTAAGGCCATTCGGGATTTCTTGACGGATCATC
>JAYTMF010000104.1:0-1549 GCA_043728755.1 Flavobacteriales bacterium | reverse complement strand
AACAAGCGCGTTTTTGCCTTGCTCGGCGTTTATAGTAGCCACACTTTTGAAGTGATACCAAAACAATTCGTTCTGACCTAATGAAAGCAAGGATGCGAAAATCAATAGAATGCAGATGTTGAAACGTTTCATGTTGGTTTCATTGGTATCTCAAAAGTAGTCCTTCTGACGACGCAGATTCTATTATCTGAGCAGTTGAATTGTTCCTTGTCGACTTCCCTTTTGAACTCCACCACAAGCAGTGCTATAGACCAAAGTGAAGAAATAGGTCCCCGCTTCCTCTTCTTTAATCGACCAACGGCGAGAATCTTTCCCGTTGTTGTCGTAGATCAAATTTCCCCAACGATTAAATATGTGCAATTCGTAAAGATCAAAAACTTCCAGCAAATCAATTGATGAATCATAATCCAGAAATGGCATCCAATCATCATTCTTTGAATCTTTGTTAGCTGTGATCACATTGGGAAATTTCATGCGATCCAAATCCACCGATACCAGATCTCCGGGTTCGATAACGAAATTGGTGTATGCCGTGCATCCCGTTTCTGTGCTCGTAACAGTGAGGCGATACGTGCCTGCGGAACTCAAGAACGGAGCAATGCCTTCAGCGCTGACAGGCAAGAATGTATTGCCGTTATACAAAGACCAGTTATAGGTTACAGGCTGCGATGGTGTGACCAACACGCCTTGAACCTGAACAGTAGGAAATCGACAACTCACCCTGTCTTGTTCCGGAACGACAACGAAAAGTAGGTTGTTGGGAATATTTACTTGTGTAGTTTGAATGCAATTGTGAGCATCCGTAATGGTAATGTTATAGGAGCCGTTGGAAAGAGCGCTTGTAGTCGTGGATGGTTGTGGCAAACCATTCAGCGCGAAGACATAGGGCGATGTGCCGCCTGTAATAGTATTGATTTCAATGACTCCATCCGTTCCATTGCACGCCGCGGTTATTGCCGTTTCAAATGCAACATTATTTGCATTCGAATAATTGATGGCCACGGTTGCTGTATCAGTGCATCCTTCATTTGAAACCATCACTTGATAGGTTCCGGAAGTATTGACAGAAAGTGTCAAAGTAATAATTCCGAGAGGAACGAATTGGTTCGCTGTAAGAACAGCCCAATTGTATGTGACAGGCTGTGTCGGCTGAATGATGATGCCAGAAATATTGATGGATGGAATATCACACGTGAGTGATGGCTGTGCAGGAATCTGAACATTCAACAAATGATTCGACACAAGAACATTTGCACTTGCAACACAACTATTTGCATCCATTAATTCGATGAAATAATTTCCGTCAAACAGACTATCTGCAAGCAGCTCATTTTGAACGTCGCCATTTACTGAAATAACAAAAGGTGCTGATCCTTGCTGTATTGTCGTAATCTCTATACTTCCTCCAACGCCGTTGCAGGCTTCATTGGTTACGTATTCGAATGAAAAATTGTCCGGGATGTTCGTGAAGATTTCTACGGTGTCCGTTGCCTGGCAGCCATTCGCGGAGTTGGTCACTACAAGCGCATAGATTCCGGCTGTGTTGATC
>JAYTMF010000103.1:0-4393 GCA_043728755.1 Flavobacteriales bacterium | reverse complement strand
GACTGCGGTGTATTTCATTTTGAAGCTGGAAGTTTCGTTGAGGGAGAATCTTTCACATGGCATTTCGGAGATAACACGACGGAGCAGGGCGGACATTTTGTGACGCATCATTTTACTTCACAAGGAACATACAACGTTTGTCTGGTGATGAGCAACAGCATTTGTCAGGGATGGCAATTGTGCACTACAGTGATCGTCGAACCTTGCGAGGCGCTATGTTCTAACGTAATAGTTGGCATAGATAGTTATATTGCGAATGGAGGAACTTCGGTATTGTACTACAATATAATTGACAGCGACGCCAACGAAATCGTTACTTCAGGACCGGCAAACTACACCGCTGAAGATCCCCATTTCGACACTTCGATTTGTTTGGAAGATGGATGTTACGAATTGTTGATCGACAACAACGTGGCACTGACGGTAGGTGAAAATATTTTCATCTCATTGATGATGGATAACGTGAATCTGATGGAGAATGCAGAGATCCTGATGGAAGGCGGGGTTGTTGTTTCCATTCGTTTTGGCGTGAATACCAACTGTTCTGCAACTACTGAATGCGCGGCATTGTTTGAGGCACTGACAACCAACACGCCGGGTCACATTGAGTTCTCCAACAATTCCACATACACAGGTGATGCAACATTCCAATGGCATTATGGCGATGGTCAGTCGAGCGACAGTCAAAATGGAAATGTCCATTACGCTACAAATGGAAACTATGAGGTATGTCTCACAGTGACCACAGAAAATTGCACCGACACCTATTGCCACCATGTTTCCATACAAAACATGGAAGTGGCTTGCGAGCATAACCTTGTAATACTTCACGTAGAAGCAGATTATCCTGCCAATATCCAGGAACTCGTAACGCTTGCGTTATCCTTCGAGAATATCGACATCAGTAGCTGGACATTGCCGATGACAGATAATTTCAGCAACACAATTGAAGTGTGCATACCAGACGGATGCTATACCATTGATCTATCAACACCACTGCCTACGGCAGCCAATTCGATTCAGGCAACGGTGATATTCAATAATGAAACGATCAACGTTCTTGAGTTTTTTCAAAACCATACATCCGCAAGTATTTCATTCGGTGTGAATAGTGATTGCGGGAATGCTGTGATAGAACTTCCTTCGGATGTGTGGAACATTTTCCCCAATCCGACACAATCGATTTTGAATATAGTTTCTTCCGATCGCAGTGAGATCGAGCGTATTGATCTCATCAACGCAATGGGCCAAGTGATTGAAAGTATTCGTCCGATGAAGACGAATAACTATCAATTGCCTGTTGGATCATACGCTTCCGGGTATTACGGAATTCGCATAACAAATAAGAACTCCACTACATTCAAGAGATTTGAAGTAGTGCGTTAACAAACAAAAATCAAACAGAAAATAAAGGCGGTCTTCCCGCCTTTTTTCTTTGTGCCCGCGCAGAGATTTGAATAAAATGCCATTAGGTTTGTCCTTCAAAAATTATCATGAATACAAGACCTTTTCTCTCGGATCAATTCTCTGACCTTGCCGCTGTGTCCGCGAGTCATAACGAATCCTATGTCAACAATCCGCCTTTTCCCAATATCACCTTTCCGAATTTTTTCAATCCTGAAATGCTGAAGAAAGTTTTGGAGGAATTTCCCGACATTGAAAAGACCAATGACATTTTCTACGACAACCCCAACGAGCAGAAATACGCGACGCGTGGTGAATACAGATTTGGCGAAAACACGAAAGCGTTTGTTCACTTTTTGAACTCGCAACCCTTTCTCGAATTTTTACAGGATCTCACAGGAATCAAAGAAACATTGATCCCCGATCCATATTTTGAAGGAGGTGGTTTCCATCAGATCAAACCGGGTGGTTTTTTAAAACTGCACGTTGATTTTCATCAACACAGAAAAATGAAGCTCGACAGAAGACTTAACATACTTGTTTATCTCAATGAAAACTGGGAAGAATCTTATGGCGGTCATTTTGAGTTGTGGGAAAAGGACATGTCAAAGCGTATCGTACGTATTGCGCCTTTGTTCAACACCCTTGCGCTGTTCTCTACCACAGATACTTCATGGCATGGCCATCCCGATATGCTAACGTGCCCGCCGGATCGCAGCAGAAAATCACTCGCGTTGTATTATTATACCAATGGTCGTTCTGATCTTGACGCAACGAAACGCCAGCGCATTACGACACAATTTGCACACCGCGACGGAGAGGACAGTTCCAAGATGAAGTGGTTCAATAAAGCAGTGAATGTGGCCAATGATTTTTTGCCTCCAATTGTTGTCAGAGCATTGAAGAAAAAAACCAATAAATAACTAGTGGCGTTTCGCTCCGTTTGTCAAATTTTGGAATGAATTCCAAGAAATTGAAATAATACCAATGTGATTTATAAAACAGTCCAATGTTTGAGAAATCATACCGTGGTAAATGCCGATGGATACAAGTATTTAGTTCAATCTGGCGAAGCAAAGATTGGACTATTACACTTGTCCAATCGGTATAAGTGAATCAGAAGTCGTCGTCTAGTTACCTTCGCCGCTTCATTTGTGTCTTTATCAATGCAAATGACCTTCAATTTACCGGAACCTATCGCATATCATCTTCAAGCATAAACTATGAATTTTAACAGGCTAAATATCATTGCCGGATGGAGCATCTGGCTCGTGGCAACCATCGTTTACGTGCTCACATTGGAACCCACTATGCCATTTTGGGATTGTGGTGAATTTATCGCCTCTTCTTATAAATTGGAGGTTGGCCACCCACCCGGTGCACCCCTATTTATGTTGATCGCCCGTTTGTTTGGAGCTGTGGCCGGTGACACTTCACAGGTGCCATACATGATCAACTTGCTTTCAGGACTTGCATCGAGTTTCACCGTGTTATTCCTTTTTTGGACAATTACTCACTTTGCGAAAAAAATTGCGGACCTCACCGGAGGTATCATCACCAGCGGCAGATTGTACGCCATCATCGGAAGCGGAATCATTGGAGCATTGGTATTCACCTTCAGTGATACATTTTGGTTTTCCGCAGTAGAAGGTGAAGTATATGGAATGTCATCTTTACTTATCGCTGTTGTCTTTTGGGCGATTCTTAAATGGGAAAGTGTGGTGGACGAAACCGGCGACCTACGATGGATCATATTCATTGCTTACCTCATCGGTTTGTCGATTGGTGTCCATCTTCTGAACTTGCTTGCCATTCCCGCGATATGTTATGTTTACTATTTCAAGAAGTATAACGTCACAACAAAAGGCATTATCGCAACCGGTATTATTTCACTCGTCGTCCTTGGACTTGTGCAAAAAGGAATCATCATTTGGCTGGTGAAACTCGCCGGAATGTTTGAGCGTGTTGCGATCAATTCATTGGGATTACCATTCAACACCGGTGTCTTTTTTTATATACTGCTTGTGATCTCACTGATTGCGTTCGGGCTGTGGTACACAAGAAAAAAAGGCAAGGTGATCTGGAATACGCTTATTCTGAGTATTACTGTTGCGATCATTGGTTATACCTCATTCGCTACTATTATTATTCGTTCACAGGCCAACACACCCATGGACGAAAACAATCCGGAGAATCTCTTCGCGATGCTTTCCTATCTCAATCGTGAGCAGTATGGCGACAGACCATTGCTTTTTGGGCAGTATTTCAATACGCCACAAGACATAGCGGAGCCCTATCGCGATGGCTCAGACGTGTGGGTAAAATCATTCAGCGTGCGAACAAGCGACACAAAAAACAAATTGGTGCTTTCATGTCGCACACCTTATGAAGCAGAGCAATACATACAACAACACCCCGATCAGAAACTAAAACTCATACAGGAGTATGTTGAAAGCGGTGAGAAAAAGGGTGCCATTCCTAATTACGACAAGCGCTTCTCAGGATACTTCCCGCGTATGCACAGCAGCCAGGGAAACCATGTTGCAGCCTACAAAGAATGGAGTGACTACCAGGACTGGAGCACACCACGCGGTAAAGAAAAAGTAAAAAGCCTTGAAGAAAGTATCGATGAAAACGAAGCGGTACTGAATTACTTCAGTCAGAAAAATGACATGCCTCGTGGCTATGAAGACAAATCCGCAGGACAGGTACTTCGCGAACTGGAAAGATTGTATGCAAGACAAGTCCCAAGCGCCTCAGAGGAAATGCGCTTCTTCACAGATTATCAATTGGGATGGATGTATTGGAGATACTTCATGTGGAATTTCACTGGGCGCCAAAACGATAAACAAGGACATGGTGAATTCACAGATGGCAATTGGGTGAGTGGAGTAAAACAAATTGACGAAAAAAGGCTCGGCGCTTTGGATCAATTACCAGAGTATGAACTACAGAATAAAGGCTACAATAAATACTATTTCATTCCTCT
>JAYTMF010000102.1:0-4957 GCA_043728755.1 Flavobacteriales bacterium | reverse complement strand
GTGTTGTAGATGAAGGATTTGACAATGATGGCGACGGATTCACCATCTGCATGGGTGATTGTAATGACAACAACGCTGCCATACGTCCTAATGCTGTCGAAGTGTGTAATGCAATTGATGACAATTGCAACGCACTGCTAGATGAAGGATTTGATCTGGATGGAGATGGTTATACTTCTTGCGCAGGCGATTGTAACGACAACAACGCCGCACGTAATCCCGGCGCTACAGAGATTTGTAACAACATTGATGACAACTGCAATGGGCAAATTGATGAAGCCGCGGGTCCATGGTATTATCAGGACTTTGACGGCGACAGCTACGGTAATCCAAATGTTGCCATGCGTTCTTGTACTCCGGTAAACGGATATGTGACAAATAACCTCGATTGTTTTGACACATTTGCATCGCGTCATCCTGGCGCCATTGAATTGTGCAACGCCATTGATGATGATTGCAATGGGCTCATTGACGACAATTGTTCCAACGTGGTAAATGACTTTTATGTGAATGCCATAACATTAATTCCTTCAGCATACGGCACGTGTAACGTCATCGGTAGTAGTGTTTCCGGTGCAACAGCATCCTCTCAGTCCAACTCATCTGCCATTACCGGACAAGATGTTTGGTTCAAATTTGTTGCAACAGAACCAGGAGTTCGGATTCGAGTGCTAACCAACTCATTCAATGCATTAATTGAATTGCAGAATAATGCGTTGAATACGCTTGATGTTGAAAATGTTCAAAGCATTAACGGCAATGAATCTTTGAATTATGGATTCCTGACTATCGGAAATACATACTACGTGTCAGTGCGAAATTTCAATTCGGCTTCCGGTTCCGGATCGTTTAACATCTGTGTTGAATCTCTGACTGCTTCGAATTGCGATTCACCTTCAGGTCCGTATAGTCTGTGTAATACTTTCAAGGCTCAAAACACTTCAGCGTACATCTATAGATTCAATTTTACGTCTCTTAATAACGGCATCACTTATACAAGGGAACAGGGAAGCGTGAATTGTGTATTAAAAACAGTGGCCAATTTGCCACATGGACATTCATTCAATGTTCGTATTGATTGTGTTTATTCAGTGTCGCGGGGTAATGGTTCGTCGGAGTTGATTACGATTGTTGGTCCAACAACCTGTCCTATGATCACATCTCCAGATCCATCGTTAGTGTTGAGATCTAATCAAACTTGTCCAAGCACAAGGCCCTTCGGTTCACTCATTAGCACAACGACAATCATTTGTGGTATCGCCAACTATGGGTGGGAATTTCAGGTCTCAAACTTGAGTGAGCCCGTATTCTATGTGAACAGCGGCACTTCCTACATCACCAATATTACTGCAGCCAACGGATTTGCACCTAGTAAAACTTACAATGTGAGGATGCGGGCAACTTATCAAAATGGTTATACCAGCGCATGGGGTGATGTACGATGCCTCAAGGTTGGAACCGGTAATGGAATGATGATGGAGAACCCCGGTGATTTCGTAGAAGAAAACGAATTCAAGTTTAGCGAAGTGAACGTGAACCTGTTCCCGAATCCCGGTCGCGGTGACATCCTCAATCTTCAAATTCCGCAGGTGAATGATGGCGAAGTGAACGTGAGGATCTTTGATGCAATGGGACATCTGGTTTGGAGCAATCGATTCATTACGGACGGATATCTGAGCACGCAGGTTGTATTTGATACACCACTGGTTTCCGGTCTTTATCTAGTTGAGCTAGCATTTGATAATTTGTCGGCAACAGAGAAATTACTGATACAGAAATAACGACTTCCGAAGTATGAAAAACGGCTCCTCAATGGGAGCCGTTTTTTTTTTATTATACCGATTTGACAAGTGGTTATAATTGGTATTAGATGTACAGTTGAGCTCTATTCAAATGCGTGTGAATGAATTTAATCTACCCGCATTGTTGTGAAGTACATAGATAAATGAACAGTTTTTAAAAGCAGGAACTTCTATGAAAACTTGATCATAACGCTTTCGATCACATTGGCCGCGTCTTCACATTTGTCAGTGGCATTTTCTAGGAAATTGATCACCTCTTTCATTTTAAGAATGTACATCGCGTCTTTTTCATTGCGAAACATTTCTGCAATTGCATCATTCATGATGATGTCGGCTTCGTTTTCGTAGTCTTTAATCTTTTCCAGTCGGCGTCTTATAGACCCGGCATTGCGAAGACTGCGCATTTCGTGAATGGCATCACGCAGTTCTATAGCGGATAAATGAATGATCTCAGAAAGGCGTATCATCGAAGTGGGAATCTGATGAATCTTATAGAGATCAATTCTCTTGGAGGTGCCATTGATGTAGTCCACCACATCATCAATTGCCATCGCGAGATGTTGCACATCTTCCCGGTCGAATGGAACGATGAATGTCGTGCCGGCCTCTTTCATGATGGCGTGTGTAATTTCATCACCCTGCCTTTCAAGGAGATCTATTTTTTCATGTGATTGAATTCGTGTAACGGAATCCGATTTCAACGCCATTTCAAGCGTTTTGGCAGTTTCGACCATGTTGTTGGCGGCCTGATCGAAGAGAGGAAAAAATATTTTATCCTTCGGTAACAGTGCATGGAATATAAGATCCAGCGATCGCTGCACAATTGGCTTGTCCTCCACATCAGGGATTTGCGACTTCTTTCTTCTGGCTATGTTCATGATAATTACGATAATTAGTTGATTTACCTCTCCCGTTTCTCTGCAAAGTTTACATTGGCGAACAAACGCTGGTGCATTTTGCCCATGTTATACCAATGTGATTTCTAAAACAGGCCAATGGTTGAGAAATCATACGGTGATAAATGCCGATGGATACACGTGTTTAGTTCAATCTGACGAAGCAAAGATTGGACTATTACACTTGTCCAATCGGTATTATTTCAGGATATGGATTGAGCAAAAATGCAACAGGCCGTTCTTGCCTGAGTGCAGCAAGCATGCGTTTAGATTTGTGTATACGCGAAGTCGCAACAAGCGTTCATTGCACATGATTGTTGTTACTCATTGGTAAAGAGCTCATTGCGTTGACGTTGATCATTCGCGATTTGTTATCGTTAATGGTTGATTCATTTTGTGGTAACAATAACATAACATAGAAAAGTAAAAATCTCAATGGGTAGGATTTGCTTTGTGGCAAAATTGAAATGATGGGTTTATTTTCCATGTTTGCACCGAAGTCCGGTAAGTTCTTTGACGCATTTGCATTGTCCACGGCTAATCTCGTTGCAATGTCTGCGAAATTCAAGGAACTTTTAGATGCCAAGGATGAAGCCCTCAGGGAAACAATTGTTCGTGAGATTCGTGAGCTGGAGCATGTCGGTGATGAAATTACGCACAACATATTTACTGAACTCAGCAGAAATTTTATAACGCCTTTTGATCGAGAAGACATTCACTATCTGGCAACGTCGCTCGATGATGTTGCCGATCTTATCAATGGCACTGCATCGCGCATTTCACTATATCAACTTACAGAAATTGATCAAGTGATGCACAGTCTATCGAGTGTGTTGCATCGTCAAACGCAGGAGATAGAACATGGAGTAAAGAGTTTACGCAATTTGAAAAACGCACAACGTGTTCGCGAAGCGATCATTCGAATCAACGACCTCGAAAATGAAGCGGACAGCATTTTCGATCTGGCCATTGCCCGTTTGTTTTCGGAGGAAACGGATGCAATCAATATGATCAAGAAGAAGGAAATTCTTTCCACACTAGAGTTGGCGACAGATAAATGCGAGGACGTCGCCAACGCACTTGAGTCTATTCTGGTCAAAAACTCATAGAAGTAACATCAATGGAATATTCTTACCTGCTCATAACTGTCATAGTGCTTGCATTGATTTTTGATTTCATTAATGGATTTCACGATGCGGCAAATTCAATCGCCACGGTAGTTTCAACGAAAGTGCTTTCTCCTTTTCAAGCCGTAGTTTGGGCGGCGTTTTTCAATTTTGTTGCATTTTTCATTTTTAAGGATCATAGCGTGGCAACGACAGTTGCTAAATCGGTTAAGGAGGCTTTTATCGACCCGAGTAACAATCCATTGCCGATGATTTTATCGGGATTGACTGCTGCCATAACGTGGAATTTGATCACCTGGTGGTATGGAATTCCATCATCATCATCACATACGTTGATTGGAGGTTTTGCGGGTGCATTTCTAGCAGCTTTCGGTTGGGGGGCCATTAATCCGGGTGTCATTTGGGCAACTGTGATATTTATCTTCGTGGCCCCACTTGCCGGCATGATCATGTCCTATCTGATTTCTGCGTGGTTCCTCAACTCATTCAGAAAAGGCCCCGTGATGAAGATCGTCTCGATAACAATTATTATACTGGTCGTTTACGCCGTCGGAAATACGCTTGAATTCAAAAAGGATTTCAATGGCGGTAGTGCGTATACATTGGTTTTCGAACAACAAATCAGCAAGGATGACCTAAAGAAAACGCTTACTTTTAATGGAGATGATCAAAAAGAAATTACCCCACTCATCAAAGAAGGGAAAGCGGGAGACGGTACAGTTGATAAATCAGGAACCATATATCATTTGCGTTCCGTCTACATGAAGGGCAATGGAGGCACTGGAGAAAATGTAGAGCTCACCAATGAAATTTTATCGAAACTTTCTGTGGCTGGGCACACTGCCATTGTGAGTGATACTCATAGAATAGGAGAAGATTCATCGGATCGTTTTGATATGTCGAATCTCAAAAGCGGTTTCGAGACATATTGGTTGAAAGTGTTATTTCATGGCGCAAACTTCAAATGGATACTACTTGGATTCATCGTATTAGTGATTGGTATTTTTACACTATTCCTGAGTTCAATGCAGAATTCGCGAGCAAACAATAGCTTCAAGAGATTGCAGTTGTTCTCATCTGCTGCATTCAGCATAGGTCATGGAGGTAATGATGCACAAAAAGTTATGGGTAT
>JAYTMF010000101.1:0-4408 GCA_043728755.1 Flavobacteriales bacterium | reverse complement strand
TCCATGTGAATACTTGCGTACATGTCGAACTATTTGTGCAAGCATCAGTCGCAGTGTATGTTCTTGTTTGTGCACGAAGACAACCATCCTCAGAGATATCACCAAGCTCAGAAGTGATCGTTGCATCACTACATGCATCGGTTGCTGTTGCATTTCCCGCATCAGGAACACCCGTTGGATTACAACCAAGGTCTGAACCTTCAGGACAGAAAGTAAACGATGGAGGTGTTGTATCTACTGTCCATGTGAATACTTGCGTACATGTCGAACTATTTCCGCATCCATCTGTTGCAGTGTATGTTCTTGTTTGTGCACGAAGACATCCATCAGAGTGGATTGATCCAAGTGCAGATGTAATTGTTGGAGTACCACAAGCATCTGTAGCCGTTGCAGCACCCGGTCCTGGAACTCCGGCTGGATTGCATCCTAGTTCTTCGCCTTGTGGGCAGAATGTAAATGACGGTGGAGCTTCATCCAAAATGCTCATCGAAACAATACAATGGTGCACCACTGGAGCAATCACATTGCTGAATACAGTCACGGTGTAGTCTCTGGTTACAACCAATGGACAAGTCCCTGAAGTTGTCTGTGTAAAAGTTGTTGTAACTTCAGGATTGTTCACGCACGTATACGTTGGAACAGGCCAAGTGTAATTATTTGCGCCGTAGTCTGCACAGTCAATACTGAAATTGCTTGGGCAGGAAATAACGCAAGCCCCAACAGGTATAACCGCAGCAGCCGCCAATGCTCTATCCGTATTACCAAGATTTCCAAGTGTCCAGTCTTTCTGTCGCATGTGATAAGGTGATCCGGGAATTCCCGCAGCGCTGTGGTCACCCCAATCTTGTCCGCTGGAAATATGTCCACCCCACGCGATGACAACATTAGCTGCCGATGCCGTGAAAGTGATTGTGAATTTCAATGCTTGATTCGTTCCCGGATTATTCCAGTTTACTGTTGAAGGGACACCGTTAATATCGGTGTATGCAACATTGGTAATCGTGCCATTGTAGATGGTCATATACTCTTCACCTGCTGCATTGACAGCATTGTATGAAGTTGTAGGTTGACCAGTAACTACAGAAGGCCCCTGTGGTGGAGCCGGAAGAGGAAAGGTTGTTGGCGCACCGAAGGTGCCGACAACACCGGTCAATGGATTTATCACCTCTGCCGGATGACCGAACTGATCATGCGGATCCAACCTGTTGTAACGCGTGATAAAATCGATCGCTACTTTGTTGTTTGAAGTAGCATCGAATTCCATCGTCAATTTGATCGGAACCCCAATCGGGAGACTCGTCAAGACCTGCCTGTAAGCGACGCTTTGGCCTTCGATGTAGTGTGCTTGATTGGAATTGACATTACCATTCTGCCACTGAGGTGGATTCAACGGCGCACTCGCGGGACCGTTAGCAGACTGGCTTAAGTCGGTTGATTGCGAAAACCCGATGTGCCCAAGAAGCAATGTCAGGGTTAGCACAATGAATGATCGCAAAAGACGACCATGGCTAATGATTGTAGAATTATCCATTTTGGTTAGTTAATAAGTGAATATGTTTTTCGGGCAATAACTGCCATTCGTAAAAGCAGTGGCGAATATATATCGACTGTTGTTAATAAGTTACATTTTTAACATAAAAAACTTATTTGGTCGATTGAATAGTGAATTACGTGTAAAAAAAGGATTGATTCATCGCAAGTGTTCTTGGTCGATTTTTAATTTGTTCGAGCTATGATAGCCAATTGATTAAGTAGTAGTATGCAGGAATGTCGAACAATAACAAAGCTGGAATTTGAAACTATTCCGGCATGGAAACTTTCGAGAGAAAAAACCAGTTATAGGGATCTCAACCCATTAGAAAGGGGGGTAAATATTTTTTTATGATTGAAATGTTTTACCAATGTGATTTATAAAACAGGCCAATGTTTGAGAAATTATACAGTAGTAAATGCAGATGGATACAAGTGTTTAGTTCAATCTGGTGAAGCAAAGATTGGACTATTACACTTGTCCAATCGGTATTATCCAAATCGAAGCGCGAAATACTATCCAAAACGCAATTTTGAATCTTTGAATTTTGTGATGATTATTTCATCTGCGCATCTACTACAGCAATTCGCACCATATTGAGGATTTCGCGCACAGAACATCCCATTTGTAATATGTGATAACTCTTGCGCATACCGAGTAGTACGGGTCCGGTAACTTCAAGCCCGGAGATTTCCTGCAATAGTTTATATGCAATATTTCCGGCAGCTAGATTGGGGAAAATGAGCGTGTTCGCTTTCATGTTTTTCAATCTCGAAAAAGGAAAATTTTCAATGAGCATTTCACTGTTCAGTGCGAAATTGGCTTGTAGTTCTCCATCAACGATCAGGTCTGGATGTTCGCGATGTAAAATCTTGACGGCCGCGGCCACTTTTTCAGCATCCTTGCCCTCTGCAGATCCGAAATTGGAATAACTCAACAGCGCTATACGCGGTATGATTTTCATTTTCGAAATTGCTTCAGATGCACGCAGCGTGATCTCTACAAGATCTTCAGCAGTTGGATCTAAGTTCACAGTTGTGTCAGCGAAAAAAAGCGGACCCTGTTTGGTTTCCACTATGTACATACCGCAAACTTTTTTCACTCCATCTGCAACACCTATCGTTTGCAAGGCGGGTCTGATCACGCGGCTGTAATTTCTTGTCATTCCGCTGATGAGTGCATCTGCATCGCCTATATCCACCATCATCGCACCGAAATAATTTCGTTCGCGCATTGTTCGAATGGCTTCGTCTTCTGTTAGACCTTTTCGTTTTCTTTTTTGAAAAAGGTGTTGGCCGAACTCTTCGCGCTTGGATCTGAATTCGTCACTTCTTGGATCAATGATCTGAACTCCTTCAAGATCAAGCTCTGCTTCAGCGATCATGCTGCGGATCTTGGCTTCATCGCCCAGAAGAATCGGAATGGCCACTTCCTCATCTTTTGCTTGCTGTGCTGCTTTTAAAATTTTGTAGTTGTCTCCTTCGGCAAATACAACGCGTTTCGGCGATTTGCGTGCGCGTTCTGCGATGCTCCGTGTGAGCACATTGTCGCGCCCCATGCGCTTTTGCAATTCCTGTTGATATTCATCCCAGTTTTCAATATTGATTTTTGCAACACCACTGGCTATGGCAGCTTTGGCTACCGCCATGGATACGACAGTTATCAAACGCGGATCAAGCGGTTTGGGAATGATATAATCTTTCCCGAAGGATAAATTTTTCAGATTGTATGCTTCTATCACTTCTTCCGGTACGGAATGCTTTGCAAGTTCTGCTAGGGCCTTCACTGCAGCAAGTTTCATTTCATCGTTGATGCATGAGGCACGCACATCCAATGCCCCGCGAAAAATGAATGGAAATCCCAAAACGTTATTTACCTGATTGGGATGATCACTTCTTCCTGTTGCCATGATGATATCCTCGCGAGCAGCAATAGCTTCTTCATAAGGAATTTCCGGATCGGGATTGGCCATCGCAAATACGATCGGATTTTTCTCCATGGATTTTACCATAGCTGCTGTCACAAGGTTCGGTTGCGAAAGTCCTAAGAAGACGTCCGCTCCATTTAACGCTTCGGCAAGATCAGCGTAAGAGTTTTTTATCGAAGCGAATTTTCGCTTGCGATCGTCAATATCCGTTCTTCCATCGTGCACCAAACCTTTGGAGTCGAACATGAAAACGTTTTCTTTTTTAACTCCAAGATTGACCATGAGAGCAATACAGGAAAGTGCCGCGGCACCGGCTCCGCTCACTATTACTCGTACATCCTGAATTTGCTTTTTAGCTATCTCCAATGCGTTGAGCAAAGCTGCCGTCGAAATGATGGCAGTGCCATGCTGATCGTCATGCATCACGGGAATATCCAATGCAGCTTTCAGTTTTTCTTCAATTTCAAATGCCTCAGGCGCCTTAATGTCCTCCAAGTTGATTCCACCAAACGTCGGAGAAATGTTGATCACTGTATTCACGAATTCATCGACATCAGTTGCTTTCACCTCGATATCCATCCCATCGATGTCTGCAAATATTTTGAAAAGCATACCTTTTCCTTCCATCACCGGCTTGCTCGCTTCAGGACCCAGATTACCAAGACCAAGAATGGCTGTTCCATTTGAAATAATGGCTACCAAATTGCCTTTGGCTGTGTACTTATATACGTCTTCTTTGTTTTCGGCGATAGCTAGCACAGGCTCTGCAACACCCGGTGAATAGGCAAGAGCCAGGTCGCGTTGCGTGCTGTGTGGTTTTGTCGGAATAATTTCCAACTTGCCTTTGCGACCCTGTGAATGGTAATCCAATGCTTCCTTCTTGCGAATCTGACTCATAAAAATTTAATAGGGGGCTAAAGATAAACCTGTGGTTCGTTTCGGATTTTGGT
>JAYTMF010000100.1:0-5103 GCA_043728755.1 Flavobacteriales bacterium | reverse complement strand
GCGAAAACGAACCGCAGAATCGTTGCTGGAATTGAGAGCGCGCTATCATGACCCTAAATCTGACCGCCCGTTTAGTATGGCCATTGCCCGTGAAGACCTCGCCAATATGGTGGGTACTGCCACAGAGTCGTTGATCAGAACACTAAGTGATTTTAAGGCTGAAGGTATCGTGGAAATTCATGGCTCCAATATTACCATCAGTAATCTTCAGAAATTGGAGAGAATGAAGAATTAGTCCTTCCCTGATTTTCGTATGATAATTATCAGTCGATGCAATGAGGCGGCTCACATTGCTTGGTTGATTTGTTGGTCACATTTGTATAGTCCCAAAAAAACGATGCATATGAAGACAATTCTTGCAACAACTGATTTTACAAAAACCTCTGCACAAGCAGTACGATATGCAGCAGCACTTGCTCGTGATATGGGCACGGAGTTGCTCGTGGTACATGCTACTCACATTCCCGTGGTGAGTGATGCCTACTTCGATATGCGAACTACGTTGGAGGAGTTGCAACAGGAGGATGCCCTGAGCCTTGAAAAAATGATCAAGGAACTACATGAAGAATTCGGGGCTCAACTCCGAATCAATCAAAAACTGGAAGTAGGATTTACCGGTGATGTCATTCGTGATATTGTCGATAGTGGTGAGGTTGGACTTGTTGTGATGGGCATTGCGCATACCGACAGATTCAGCGAAGTTGTTTTTGGAAGTACATCTACAAAATTGGCTGGTAACCTTCGTTGTCCTGTGTTGATTATTCCGGAGAATGTTAAATACCGACCTTGGACCTCCGCAGCTTTCGCTTTTGATGAGAAAAATATTCCCACAGGAACGGGTGTTGGTGTGCTGCGGGAGATCATGTCAAAGTTCAATTCTAAATTGCGTTTCGTGCATGTCAATGACAATGTATTCAATGAAAATGATGATAGTGTACTTAAGATTCTGTATAATATTTTCAATGACCTGGATATCAAAACGCATTTCCTTAATCACAGTCCGAATATGACTGTGGAGATCATAATGGATTGGATAAAGAGACACAAGGTGACAGCGTTGGTGATGGTGTCGAGACAGCATAATCTCCTATGGAGAATGTTCAATGAACGCAAAACTCGAAAAGTGGCTTTCCATTCGAAAGTTCCGGTCTTGGTGCTATCTGAAAAATAGAATAAGAAAAATAGGACGATAAATGAATAGTTTATTATTAAACAAAGTTCAAATGAAATTGCATATAGATCATACACTAACAATTGATAGTTTACAGAAGGAATTTAATGCTGAATTCCCCTATCTTAAATTGGAATTCTTTTCGGAAGCACACACGAAAGGAAAGCCCACTGCCGGTAAACATATGCACAGTCAAAACTTGACCTTGGCAGAGGTAGGCTTAGATAGTATTTCCAAGTTCATCGATATTCCCGGTGATATGCCCGTACATAAACTAGAAGAAACGCTCAAGGATAATTTTGGAATGAACGTGCAGGTCTTTCGAAAATCCGGAAAAATCTGGCTTGAAACAACAGCGACGGATGATTGGACTCTTTCTTATCAGAACGAACAGGGTAAAGAATTGTCCGAAGGACCTGCTGTAAGCTGATTTGACTGATTTCAGAGTACAGATGTAAATGAGTTCTGTGAAGCAATGAGATGAAATCGTCTCTGAATGATACCAATGCGGTGTGTTGTGTCACTGTGTATCTCTTCTCGTGGATGACAGAAATTTTCGTTGCGAAGGATGTAATACCGATTGGACAAGTGTAATAGTCCAATCTTTGCTTCGCCAGATTGCACTAAACACTTGTATCCTTCGGCATTTACCACTGTATGATTTCTCAAACATTGGCATGTTTTAGAAATCACATTGGTATAACCTGTATTATGAATGGAAGAAAGTGTATAAAATACACTTATGATTTTCTCATGTCGGATTACATTTGGACTTTCTCCAATTGATCTTATGCAGGTCTCATCGATCAACAATAAATATTCAGCCAAGTATTTCCCCGATGCCATTCATCATTGGGAACAAAAGGGCAACACGTTTTTATTCCACTCTTCCCAAACGATCCTCGAAGTGCGCGTGATCAATGACAAAGTCATTCGATTCCGCTATGCTGCAGACGGTAAATTTCACCGGGATTTTTCCTATGCCATCGTCGATGATTTAGCCGAAGGACTTATTTCTTTAGGTGCGTTCGATGATGGGGAAAACGTTGGAATTATCACGAAACAGGTAAAATGTTTCATCGATAAATCCAACATGCACGTGCGGATTACAGACTACAAGGGCAATGTGATCAATGAGGATGAAACAGGATTTCATTGGCAGCATTACCTGACCAAAGGCGGAAAAATTGTTTATTGCAGCAAGAAAATTCAGAAGAATGAGGTCTTTTACGGTCTCGGTGATAAACCTGCCAACCTCCAGATTCGTGGCAGGAAATTCGAAAATTATGGAACGGATGCCTATGCCTATGGTGCTCAAAGTGATCCACTGTACAAGAATATTCCATTCTATTATGGGCTTCATCACAACAAGGCTTATGGTATTTTCTTCGACAATACTTTTAGAACCATTTTTGATTTCGGATATGAGCGTTATGACGTCTCCAGTTTCTGGGCACGCGGTGGCGAAATGTGCTACTATTTCATCTACGGTCCCGAACTGATGGATGTAGCGAAAGAATACGCCAACCTCACCGGTAAACCCGAACTTCCACCCATGTGGGCGCTCGGATACCATCAGTGTCGTTGGTCCTATTTCCCAGATTCTAAAGTCAAAGAAATTGCAATGGAATTCCGCAAGAGGCATATTCCATGCGATGTGATATATCTCGACATCGATTACATGGAAGGATTTCGATGTTTTACTTTTTCCAAGGAAAATTTTCCTGAGCCTGCAAAGCTTACAAAAGAATTACAGGACATCGGATTTAAAACGGTGGTCATTATCGATCCCGGAATCAAGGTAGATCCTGAGTATCACATTTACACCGACGGTCTCAAGAATGATGTGTTTTGCAAACGTCAGGATGGCGCTCTTATGGAAGGAGATGTATGGCCGGGCAAATGTGTGTTTCCTGATTTTACAAATCCGAAAGTGCGTGAATGGTGGACCAATCTCTTTGGTGTACTCATCGAAAATGGCGTGGATGGAGTTTGGAATGATATGAACGAACCTGCCGTCTTTGAAATAGGAACTTTTCCTGAAGACGTTCGCCACGACTATGACGGTGAGCCATGCAGTCACCGTCATGCACACAATATTTACGGACACATGATGGCGAAAGCGACTTTTCAGGGCCTCAAAAAATTCATGATGCCGAAGCGTCCGTTTGTCATCACTAGAAGCGCCTATGCCGGCGTTCAGAAATGGAGTAGCGTTTGGACAGGAGATAATGCAGCATCATGGGAGCATCTTCACATCGCTTCCCAACAATGTCAGAGGCTAAGTGTCTCTGGGGTGAGTTTTGTCGGAAGTGATATCGGCGGATTCATTGGCGAACCGGACGGCGAGCTATTTACGAGATGGATGCAACTCGCTACGTTTCATCCTTTCATGCGCACTCACAGTGCCAGCAATGAAACCGGTTTTGATCAGGAACCGTGGAGTTTTGGTCCGTCTTATGAAGCCATTTGTAAGAAATTTCTTCAGATGCGCTATAGACTTTTACCCTATATCTATACAACGTTCTGGCAATATCATCTTTACGGAATTCCAATGCTACGCCCGCTCGCTTTTGTTGATCAGGCCAATATTGAAACGCATCACCGCAATGAAGAATTCATGCTCGGCGATCATTTACTGGTTTGTCCTGTGACCCAACCGGGAGCAAGAACCAAACGGGTTTTTCTTCCTTCTGGCGGCTGGTATCACAATTGGGACGATACTTATTTCAAAGGAGGTCAGGAAATCACCATCAATGCACCACTCAAACAAATTCCTTTGTTCGTGCGAGAAGGAGCCATTATTCCTACATGGCCGCAGATGCAGTTCGTCGGCGAAAAACCAGTGAGAGAAATAACATTGCATGTATTCTTTAAGGATGGCATGGAGTCCACAAATTTGTATCTCGATGATGGAGAAAATATGGGATATAAAAACGGACACTATGAAATTGTTCGTTTCGATTTGAAAGGAAATTTAAATGCGTTGCGCATTTATCAGAATTCTATCGGAAACTACAAGGGTAAACTTGAGCGATTTAAAGTAATCATCAGCGGCATTCCATTCGAAGCCACGGAGTACAGCGTAGATGGTGATGTTCAAATGGTAAGTAACAAGAATCGCGCTATGGGTAAAATCAAATTTACGGTACCCAAACATTTTCACGAATTCACTGTAAAGTGATCTACTCTTTTATAGTCATCATGAAAAAACAAGCGATAGACAAAAAATACAGTAAGACGGGAAGACAGCGAGCAATTATCGAGAATATTTCGCCGATGGTCGATGGTGGATTGTATCCTGCGAAAAGAACAATTGGTGAGTGGCTCATTGTTGAGGCTGATGTTTTTGGCGATGGACACGATCATGTAACTCCGGTTTTGATGTATCGGCAAACGGGCTCCAGAAGATGGACGGATTCAGTCATGAAGCCTGTAGGAAACGATCGGTGGCAGGGCTCTTTCCTATTGAATGCGATTGGGAGTTTTCAATATAGTATTTGCGCTTTCATCAATCATACGGAGACGTGGATACATGATTTCCGGAAGCGCACGGATCCAATAGAGCTGCAACTGCAATTGAAAATTGGAATTGATTTTCTCAATGCAATTCAAGCGCGTTATCCAAAAAAGAAATCGGCTGTGCAGAAATGGATATCGCTATTGTCCGGTGAAGAGGCTCTTGCTTTTGCGGCGAGTATGGAACTTGAAATGTTCTTCGCAGATAATCCACAGGATGAATTTGATACCATCGCAGCTCAGATTTTGACTTGTACAGTAGATAGAAAGCGAGCAGGCTGTAGCGCTTGGTACTCTTTTTTTCCCCGAAGCAGTGCGTCGGCTAACAGCATTCATGGAACTTTTTCCGATTGCGAAAAACTAATTCCTCGCATCGCGGAAATGGGATTCGATGTGGTTTATCTGCCGCCGAT
>JAYTMF010000099.1:0-5689 GCA_043728755.1 Flavobacteriales bacterium | reverse complement strand
CACATCCGGATAATTGCCGCTGATGTATTGTCCGACCTTCAGTGTTACATCCAGAGAAACATCTTTTTCTGTTTTTTTCAAGCTGCCGGTACCGAGATTGCCGGGATCGCTTCCACCGTGGCCAGCATCTAACACGAGTGTGAAAGTATGTAGATGGGCTTTCTCAGGCATGGTGGCGGCCATAAAAATGAAGCCGCATGCAAGAAAGAGCAATGCAAGACGTTTACTTCGCCTGCCTCCTGATGTATTTGAGGTGTTGCAAGATTGCTTATGCATAGCTTTGGAGCCGGATTTTATACAAGTTACAAAAATATTTTTAGTCTTACGTGGAGTTGTACAGGATTATTACTGTTTTCACCTGTCTGGTGTTGATAATGGCGAATCCTATTTTCGGCCAAAACTCCGATACTATTAACGTTGCAATTGCGGATACTATTGCGCAGTCGGATGATCTTGGACTCGACCATGCCATTGACTATTATGGCAAGGACAGTACCGTTGTCGATGTGAAGAATGAACGCATTTTATTGTATGGTGAAGCCTGGGTGACATACGGAAATATGGAAGTACATGCAGATTATATCGAGTTTTCCTTCAATGACCTCACAGCAAAAGCTATCGGAAAAAGAGATAGTACAGGCTTCGTTTTCGAAAAGGCCAGCTTCAAAGAAGGTGAGAATGAATTTAAAGAAGACTCGCTCGCATACAATTTCAAATCCAAGCGAGGTGTCAGCTATGGCGTGCGCACACAGGAAGGCGAAGCCTATTTACTATCCACCGTTTCGAAGAAGGCAGAGAACAATTGGATTTCCGTGGGTGGTGGCAAATTCACCACTTGCAACAATGACAATCCACATTATCATTTTCAGTTGCAGAAAGCTTTGGTCATTCCCAATGAGAAAATAGTGTCGGGGCCGTTGTATCTGAAGTTTAGAAAAATTCCGACCCCACTCGCACTGCCTTTTGGATTCTTTCCGAATAAAAAAGAAAGCACGCAGGGTATCATTTTGCCCGGATATGGCAATGGCGATGAGAAGGGATATTTTATTCAAAATCTGGGATATTATGTGCCGGTTAGTCGATTCTTGGATACAAGAATTATGATGGATCTATACAGTCGCGGTAGTTGGGCTATTAGGAATATTACAAATTATCGCAAGCTCTATAAGTATAACGGCAGTTTCAATGTTTCAAGGTTGGTAAATAAGAATGGTATTCCGGAATTACCTTCTTATACTGAATCCGTGAATTTCAATATCCAATGGACACATACGCAAGATCCGAAGTCAAGACCGAATACTACTTTTTCTTCGAGCGTTAATCTTGGTTCGTTGAATAATTTTCGCAACAACCTGAATACGTCGCAAGAAAATTTCCTCAGCAGCACATTTAGTTCGCGTATGCAGTGGACGAAGCGATGGCCAGATACGCCGTTCAACATGGGTGTAACTGCCGGTCATACACAGAACACTCAGTCGCGAAATATTCAATTGACATTGCCTTCGGTGAATTTGAATATGGCGAGAATTACATTGGGAAGATTGGCAGAAGGCAATCCCACGATGAAGCGAAAGTTGGATAATATAGGTATTACTGCTTCTGCAGATTTTACGAATTCAGTGAGTGAAAATGAAAGTCTTTTTGCGATCAATCAATTGAACACACTCAACAAAAGAAGCAGCAATGGCCTGCGTCTTCAAAGTCAGGCTTCCTCGTCCATGAAGGCTGGGAAGGTGGGAACATTGAGCGGTAGTATCAATGGATCTATGGTGAACACTTTTAAATATGTAGATAAGAATTTCAATCAAGATTTGCAGGTATTGACAACAGATACACTCTTCGGGTACAAGCAAGCCATGAACTGGAGCGCCTCCGGTAATTTTAATTCTAGGTTATTTGGCACTTTCAATTTCAGGAATGGAGCGCCGATTAAGGCGATCAGGCATATGTTGCAATGGAATGTCGGTGCGAGTTATTCGCCCTACTCGAATTTTAATACCGGTATTTTTTCTTCCACGGGAGAATTTGTGGGCTACAGTCCCTTTGATATAGCGGCGTTCAGGCCAACTAATTCTACGCAACAACTCAACATCAACTGGAGCTCCACAAACAACTTTGAAGCGAAAGTGCGGGATAATGCATCAGCGAAGATTGCATACAAGAAAATAAAACTGATCGACAGCTGGAAGAAATCGTTGAGCTACAATCTCATGGCTGATTCACTCAATTTCAGCAATCTTTCAATGGGCGCTTTTACGACAATTGCGAAGAATATCACACTTAACTATAGCTCCACTTACAGTTTATACGAACGAGACTCTTTGGGAAGAAATATCAATCAGTTTCTGATTAAATCAGGAGATGCATTACTGCGTATGGAAGGAACCAATCTAGCACTTGGATTTCGATTTCAAAGCAAGCAGCGAAATGGCCCTGTGAGAGCCGATAAACAGCTCACTACGGATGAGCAAGCACTCTTGGATAAGAATAAGAGCGAATTGATTGACTTCAGTATTCCCTGGAGTTTGAACTTGAATTACAATTTGAGATTTGCCAAGAATTTCGATGTAGCCTCACAGCGAGATACGATTTCCATCACACAGGCCTTGACATTCACCGGCGATGTCACGGTGTTTAAATATTGGGCATTAAGTTTTAACAGCGGATACGATATGAGCCATCCGCGCTATCAAACTATCGCGTTGAGAGATTTTGGATGGCGCGATTTCACGACAACGAATCTAGGATTGCATTGGGATCTGCATTGCTGGGAAATGTCGCTCGGCTATGTGCCGTTCGGACAAAGGAAAAGTTATATGGCCCAGATCAATATCAAATCGTCATTGCTGCAGGATCTGAAAGTTCAGAAGCGTGGTAATCTTGGTGATCAAGGTTATCTCTATTGAACAGCAGCTGACTTCGACATCGAAAAAACACGTGCCGGCGCTACGCTATGCCGATTGGACAAGTGTAATAGCGATTGGACAAGTATAATAGTCCAATCTTTGCTTCGCCAGATTGAACATCACTTGTATCCATCGGCTTTACCACTGTATGATTTCTCAAACATTGGCCTGTTTTAGAAATCACATTGGTATTATATTCTGATCAACTCGAGCATACTGGCAGCAAAGAAGAGCACAACAATAAGTAAACTCAAAATCAGGTAAAGTCCTTTCTGCATTCCGCCAACAACGATTCTGCCGGCATTTTCAATCGGAGTGAACATGGTTGCAATCAGTTTCAGATAGTAGTATGCAGCAACAGTTGAAGCTAAGATCATGATAATGGCTAATGCGAGATGCCCGCCTGCTAACACATTCGTGATGACATAATATTTCGCGAGAAATCCGCTCAGCGGTGGAATACCCGCCATGCTCAGCAACGAGATGGTCATTGCTCCGGCAAGTACCGGATTTCTTTTTACCAATCCTTTGAAGGCATCAAAACTCTCATCACCATTTTGAATGGAAGTGACGTGTTGCATTACAGAAAATGATGTGAGACTAGCTATGCCATAAGTCAATGTATAATAAAGCAAGTATTTAGCCGGTGCGTTTTGCGACATCATCACGAAACCCAACATGAAACCTGCATGAGAAATACTCGAGTAAGCGAGCAGGCGTTTTGAATTGGATTGAGTGACAGCAACAAGATTCGAAATAATCAGCGTCAGGCCGGCCATGATGGCCATCACCTTAGTGAAGATTTCCGGAATAGGAAACAAGGATGTAGCAAACAATCTGTACATACCTGCAAATGCCGCGGCCTTTACGATTGTTGCCATAAAGGCGGTGATCACCGTTGGCGAACCCTGGTAAACATCAGGTGCCCACATGTGAAATGGAGCAACAGAAATCTTGAAAGCAAACCCGACCAGAATCAAAATTGTTCCGGTGCACATAAGAGGTGTGAACTGGTATGACGCTGTGATTGCTTCATGAATTTTATGCAGATCAAAACTTCCTGTGGCGCCATAAAGAAGTGCTATTCCAAAAAGAAGAATGGCTGAAGCAAGTGATCCTAGGAAAAAATATTTGAAGCCCGCTTCATTGCTCAAGATGCTTTTTCTGTCGCTGGCAGCGAGCACATAGAGAGGAATGGAGAGTATTTCGATGCCAAGAAATAGCATCACCATATTGCTGAAACTGGCGAGAACAACAGCACCACATAAACTGAAGAGACTAAGCGCATAGATGTCAGTTCTTTTCTGTGCATGACCTTCGTAGGCGTCGCTTGTCATCAAAAACCAGAAGATGGCGATAAGACTGAACACCATCGTAAATCCAAGAGCGTAGTTATCAAATACCAACATGCCGCCATATTGAGCGAATGGAATTTCGTTGTGGCCCCAATCGAGAAACGAACAGATGAACAATGCAGTCAAGCCAGTTATTGTGACGGGCATTACCAATTTGCGCAGTTTTAAAAGATCTACTACGAGAACAACAATACCGAGTAGTGATATAATCAGAATTTCTTTCATCAGTGAATGCCTAGTAAGAGTTTTTCAATAGAAGGGTCGGAGATAGACAGTATCGGATCGGGATAAATTCCCAATGCGATTACGAGTGTCACTATGATCGCAAGAATAGTTTTCTCCTGAGAGTTGAGAGGTGCGAAATTTTGTGTGTGAAAATTTGTTGAGCCCAACATCATGGATTGGAAAGCGCGCAACATGTAAACAGCGCCAAGGATCACTGTAAGTCCTGCAACAATCGCAAGCGTCGTGCTGTATTGATTCAATCCTACAAGTAGCAAGAATTCTCCGACAAAGCCGCTGGTCAATGGAAGTGCAACGGAACCCATGACGATAGTAAAAAACAGGAAAGCTAAAAGTGGATTTACTTCACGAATACCGCCCATTCGATGCATGTCGTCATGTTGCAAACGAGTTTCAATAATATCATACACGAAGAAAAGTCCGACAGCGAGGATGCCATGCGAAAGCATTTCAAATACACCGCCTTGAATGCCTTGAGCGTTTCCAGAGAGTATTCCTGCTGTCAATAATCCAAGGTGTGCGATAGATGAATATGCAATGAGAAGTTTATAGCGCTTTTGCGCGATAGCCATACCTGATGCATACAACACGCTGATAGCAGCCAACACGATTGCCCATGTTCCGTATTCTGCAACACCAACGGGAAGCATTGGCAGTACCAGCCTTATCAAACCATAACTTGCCATTTTGAGCATGATCCCCGCGAGTAACATTGTTGCGGGAGTTGGCGCTGCATCATAGGTGGATGGCTGCCACGTGTGAAAAGGAAACACAGGGATTTTCACAGCAAACGCTACAAAGAATCCTGCAAAAAGCCAACCTTGTTCAATTCCATTCATAGCTTGACCTGCTGCGTACAGATCTTCCATTGCAAAAGATTTTGATTGCTGATAGATGTACAGTAACGATATCAACATGAACAAACTTCCAAAGAGCGTATAGAGAAAAAACTTTAAAGTGATGCGTGCCTTGTACTCAAAATTGCTCCAGATGAGGATGATGAAATAGATTGGCACAAGCGCGAATTCGTAGAAGATATAGAACATGAAACCATCAGTGGTAGTAAATGCGCCGATCATCGATGCGATCATCAGCATCATCAGTCCATAGAATACATGAGGATTTTTATATGTTCTATTGAATGAGGCGTAAACGATGATCGGCAATAACAGCGATGCCAGGAGT
>JAYTMF010000098.1:0-1465 GCA_043728755.1 Flavobacteriales bacterium | reverse complement strand
GTTCCAAGAAGTCCATTATCTCCCGCGTGTGGGTTCAATCCGAGAACGGCAATTCTAGGCTTATGCTTACCGAAATCTTTGATCAAACTATCGTTCATGAGGTAGAGCTTCTCAAGAATTCTATCCTTTGAAATATTCTGCGCTACATCCTTCAGTGGCATGTGACCAGTGACAATTCCTACCTTCAAAATATCGCTTACAAGGAACATCAATACTTTATCTGTATTTGCGAATTTCGCGAGATATTCTGTGTGACCGGGGAAATTAAAATCCTTGCTTTGTATGGTGTCCTTATTGATCGGCGCAGTCACAAGGACGTCCACTTTATTGCTGGCAAGGTCATTCACCGCGGCCTCCAGACTTTTGAACGCGAACATGCCAGCTTCTTTGTCGGGCTTTCCTAATTCGATCTGCCCTTTAAAATCCTTCCAGATATTGATCAGATTCACCTTTTTGTGAATGGCCTCATCAGCTGTATTTATTGTGTTGTATTGAAATTCATCTATGTGACTGAATTTTCTGTGGATCTTTATGACTTCAGGATGAGCATATATCACAGGGGTTATGGAATCCAGCATACGCGCATCCGAAAATACTTTGATGATAGTTTCTAGACCTATTCCATTCGGATCGCCACTTGTGATCGCCACTTTTATTCTATGTTCACTCATAAATTTTTTCTAATCGATTTTCCTTCTTCAATTGAAGTAATGCATTCAAAAAACATTCAGCGAATAATGCTTAGCAGTAATTCATTTTGATGAAATCGTAAAGCATACGCACCCCAACGCCAGCACCACCCTTCGTTCTATAACCACTTGCGGTACCGCTGTATGCCGGACCAGCAATATCAATATGAATCCATGGATAATCGGTGAAATGCTCTAAGAATTTTCCCGCAGTAATATGCCCAGCATTTCCACCACCAAGATTTTTCAGATCGGCAACGTCACTTTTCATTTCCTCGCCATACTCTTTCCACATAGGAAATTGCACCGTGCGCTCCCATGTTCTCATGCCGCTTTCACTCAGTTGATTCATGACAGCGAGTTCCGCCGTTCCCATGATCGCACTTGCGTAGGTTCCAATTGCGCGCACTGCTGCTCCGGTTAATGTCGCAAGATCGATACACAACTCCGGCTTGTATTGTTTTGCATACACTAGTGCATCGGCGAGAATCAATCTACCTTCTGCATCTGTATTGAGAACTTCCACAGTAGTTCCATCGCTGATGGTGATGACATCCTGCGGGCAAACGGCATTCATCCCCGGGCGATTGTCCGTTGCAGGCACCAGACCAATAATATGCACCGGTAATTTGTTCGCTGCGATCGCCGCCATTGCACCAACAACAGCAGCACCACCACTCATATCGCACTTCATCTCATCCATGCTCCCCGGTGTCGGTTTCAAACTCAAACCACCTGTGTCAAATACAACACCTTTGCCCACCAATACGATCGGC
>JAYTMF010000097.1:0-1148 GCA_043728755.1 Flavobacteriales bacterium | reverse complement strand
TGAAACTGTTACGCCATCCAGCAATGACTCACTTCTTTATCAAATTCAAACAAGCGTTCCTATTCCTGCCAAACCTATTCTTGATTACAAAACAGACTCTGTTGGTCGCTTTCAATTTGCGTTGATTCCGGAATATCACAATGTGGAGATCAAATCGTTGAATGGTATCGACGTGATGCGCACAACAGATGGCGACACTATCATCACATGGTTGAAAGGCGCGCCCACCAATCGTCTGGAGCCGTTCAGCATGATGAGAAATGAAGCTATCAGCGACACGATTGAAGTGCCATTTTTCGATGAAGCGCAGAAAAAGAATTTTCCACTTAGTATTTCTTCGAACAAAAAAGTAAAAGCAGGAAGTGTTGTCGCGATCAATGCGAAGGTCTTTATGACGTTGAACGAAAACATATCCATTTCCGCAACACAGGACAGTCTTCCTGTCACTGCGGGAATTTCACCCGCACAGGCAGGCAATACGTTCAACCTCGAAATGAATCTATCTCCCGGAAAACAATATCACATTGAAATTTTTCCCGGAACATTCTCCAACGCAGCAGGTGGAACCAATGACACCTTACGCGCAGATTTCATCACGTACAAAAAAGAAGAGTTGGGGTTGCTTCAATTCAATGTTTCAGGACTTACAGATGGATCACATTACTTTTTTTCCTTGTCGGATAAAATGAATGAAGTCGTTTTCAAAAAATCAAATCTTGAGAATGGCATTTTTCAAATACCCGACTTGCCTGCCGGTGAATACAGTGCAAAAATTCTCGAAGACGACAATCAAAACGAGCGATTCGATCCCATGAATATAAAGTCTAGTAAGCCTTCTGAAGTGATGCATAACTTTCCCGGAAAAGTTGCTGTGAGGTCGAATTGGGAGGTGAAGCTTGATTGGGAAGTGAAGCTTGATTGGGAAGTGAAGTGAAACTATGGCATTGGTTAGTTGGTATTGGGAAACAAAACAAGTTATACCAATGTGATTTCTAAAACAGGCCAATGTTTGAGAAATCGTAAAGTGGTATATGCCAATGGATACTAGTGTTTAGTTCAATCTTTGCTTCGCCAGATTGAACTATTATACTTGTCCAATCGGTATTATGACAGCTTCAAGGTGTTTGGAGTTTTTACTCCGAAAGAAA
>JAYTMF010000096.1:0-3049 GCA_043728755.1 Flavobacteriales bacterium | reverse complement strand
CCCAGTTTTCAGAACCCAATAATCTGATGAACTGGCCCTCCTTCTCGAGCACTGCGTTTTCATTTCTCAACAATTTGAAACCACTTTCGGCATGTATTTCAACTAATCTTTTCTGACTTTTTGCCTTTTGTTCCGGCAGATCTCCCATTGCGTAATCGCCATAGTCGTGATTGCCAAGGATGGAAAATTTGCCGTATTTCGCTTTGAGATCCTTCAACCTATCGATCCATGGTTCAGCCTCATCAGCGAAATTATTTACCATATCTCCTGTGAAGAAAAGATAATCGGCGTTGAGTGAATTGATGAGATCAAATCCTTTCTGCACGTCCTCAAAATCTTCCCGAAAACTGCCGATGTGTAAATCTGAAATTTGAACTATGCGCAACCCATGAAAAGCTTCCGGCAAATCAGGGAAAGTAAGTGTCTCGGATAATACACGATAACTGTATTTTCCCTTGGTCATGCCATATAAAAGACTTCCCGCCCAAAGTGCAGCCACGCCCAAACCGACCTGGTTAAAGAATTGTACACGTGTCATTCCTTCATGTGACAATGACTCCGGTTTTGCTGTGATGCGTAGATAAGCCCATTTGAAAAAAGAGGCGACGTCATTCAACAAATGAAAAGTACCGAAGACGAGTTTTGAAGTGACAACGATAAGAAAAAAACCAATGACAAAATTGAATAGGCCATATGTGCGAACGATGTTTCCATCATGACGTTGCGCCCATTTGGCCATCATGAATACAATGGAACCATATGAAACCAGCGTTGTGAGCCAGAAGACGTATGAAATAAATCTTCTCCAGAAAGGATCCATGTTGACTGACATACCACGCAAACCTTTAAAAGCAAAGACTTCAATGGCAGTCAACAACAACAACATCACAATAAATCTCGACATGAATTCTATAATATTTCGCGGTAAAATTACACCCGCGATGGCGGGATATCCAATGAATAGGTTGAATGGTAAGCGGATCAACCCTGTGAGAAGGTGAATGGTCGTAAAACCTCGGTGAAGTCAGTGTTCATTTTTCAATTTCAACTGGTGGAAAAACCAATTCATTAAAAAGTGATGAATGAACTTATCATTGCTTTCGTAAATGTCGTAAAGTAAAGTTCCTTCATTCAAAACAATGCTTTTTCCTGAGATACAACGGCATGTTGAGGTGGCAATGAAAGCCTTCAACCGGATAGATAAGGAGAGGAAATTCATGCTAAAAAAACTGTCAGAAGAGATTCGATTGGAGGCAGCCAATCATCAACCCCTGCACCTTCAATTCATTTGCACGCATAATTCACGGAGGAGCCAATTGGCGCAATTGGCTGGCAATGTTGCAGCAGAATATTACGGAATTAAATTTGTTTATTTTCATTCGGGCGGAACAGAAGTAACGGCTTTGCATCCCAATGCAGTGAAGGCGATTCAGCGCATGGGTATGCGCATTTCCGAACTACAAAATGACGTCGCAAATCCCCGATATGTGATTCACGTTGGACTGGATTCATCGGATAACTATTTCTCCAAATTGTATGATGAATCCATTGAAGATGGAAAACAATTTCTCGCCGTGATGACATGTAACGAAGCGGATGCCAATTGCCCAATCGTTCGTGGAGCTCTCAAAAAGATAGCATTGCCATACGAAGATCCAAAAGCGAGTGACGGCACAGACATGGAAATAGAAACCTACGATCGGACTCTATTGTTGATCATGACTGAATTACTTTATACTTTTAGTTTGTTGCAATGAAGAAATTGGTCGCAGAAGCAACGGGTACATTCGTTATTGTCTTCTTCGGAACAGGTGCCATAGTCTTAGGTGAAGACTACGATGGTTTGATTCAGCACTTGGGTATTTCCGTGGTCTTCGGTATTTCAGTTGCAACCGCCATCCTTGCATTTGCAAGAATATCAGGAGCACACCTCAATCCTGCCATCACAATAGGTTTGGTTGTTGCGAGGAAATTTCCTTTACAAAAATCAGGTGGTTATATCATAAGTCAAGTATTGGGAGGAATCATAGCGAGTTTGTTTTTACGCATTGCAAGTCCCGGCAACGAATTACTTGGCGCCACGCTTCCACATGGAGCCGTATCTATGTCATTTGCGGTTGAATTCATCACGACATTCCTATTGATGTCCGCTATTCTGTTTTTTGTTTTGAAGAAAACGCATTCGACCATCGCACCGGCTTTGGTGATAGATACTCTTATATTTCTTGCTGCTTACTTGGGAGGACCGATCAGGGGTGCATCCATTAATCCCGCACGTTCTATAGGACCGGTGCTTGTTTCAGAACATCTGCAGCACCTGTGGATCTATATTATCGCCACTACTTCGGCTGCGGTGTGCTGTGCATTTTTCGCACGTCTTATTCAATCGGAAAATGTGCACACATTGCGCTAAAAGTCAGGAAAGAATGTTGCACGACCTACAAGAGGCCCGACAGATACTCTTGGTCGCAGTCAGTATCTTTCTTTCGGATCCAATTCCCTCAGGCTCTCAAGTAAAGAAGAAAAATGGAAATGAAATTGTTGACCGTCAAATGATTTACAATCTATAAGCGTAAAATTACCAACCGTAACAGTTTCTTGCTTTCATTTGTGAGATAAACCATGACATTCGGCAATCACAATGGTTGATTTAAAACTATGCGTTTCTTAGGTGCCATACGCGCTATTTATTCGAAGCTTCATGACGAATTACCGTCATGGTTGACCTATCATGATCTAGCGCATGCCAAAGATGTATATCGGATGACACGGCACATTGGAAGGTCCGAGGGTATCGACAACGAAAAATTGAAATTGATTCTCACCGCGGCCCTGCTGCACGATGCCGGATTTATTACCGGTAACGACCAGCACGAAAAAAGATCCTGTGTAATTGCCCGGAAAATGCTCCCACAATTCGAATACACCGCCACTGATATTGAAACAGTAGAACGCCTCATCATGGCAACGACGATTCCGCATCAACCGAATACGCTTGAGGAAAAGATCCTTTGCGATGCAGATCTGGACTATCTTGGAAGAAACGATT
>JAYTMF010000095.1:0-4843 GCA_043728755.1 Flavobacteriales bacterium | reverse complement strand
TCATTTTGTCGAAGACGAAGAAAATCTCAGTTACATAGTCTTAGTAATGGAACTGAGAGTTGACGAAGTATTCGGCGAAATGAACATCGAACAACTTTTCGAAAAAATTGTAAAAATCATATTTGGTCGATTCGTGAAATAGGATATTGGAAGTGCCCTTAATAACACAAACTCAGATCGAAGCAATAACCCAATAACCAATAACTCAATAACTAGTCTATCCAAGAAAAGGATAGCGATAGTCTTTTGCAGGAACAAAAGTTTCTTTGATCGTACGAGGTGAAACCCATCGCAACAAGTTCAAATAGCTTCCTGCTTTGTCATTCGTGCCGCTTGCACGCGCACCACCGAATGGCTGTTGACCAACAACGGCACCGGTGGGCTTATCGTTTATGTATAGATTACCGGAAGCATTCACAAGGATGCGTGTTGCTTCATCGATTGCGTATCTGTCGTGCGACATGATCGCGCCCGTCAGCGCGTATTCACTCGTTTCATCCACCAAATAAAGCAGATCTACCCAGTTTTCATCTTCATAAACATAGATTGTGATCACCGGCCCGAAAATCTCCTCACACATGGTTTTGAATTTCGGATTTGTGGTTACGACGATTGTAGGTTCAATGAAATAACCCACGCTGTCATCGCAATTTCCACCGGCAATGATCTCAGCATCGCTTTGAGTTTTGACATATTCAATGAATCCTTTGATCTTGTCAAACGCACGCTTGTCTATCACCGCATTGATGAAATTTCCAAAGTCTTCAGGGCTTCCCATTTTAAAAGACTTCGCATCAGCAACAATTCTTTCCTTTACTTCTTTCCAAAGAGATTTTGGAACGTATGCGCGACTTGCCGCACTGCATTTTTGTCCTTGAAATTCAAATGCTCCACGACTTATCGATGTGGCCACCTCGGCCGCATTGGCACTCTTGTGAGCAACAATGAAATCCTTGCCACCAGTTTCGCCAACGATCCTAGGATATGTTTTATAGTTATCGATATTCATACCGATCTCTTTCCAGAGATGCTTGAACACTGCAGTAGAACCTGTAAAATGCAATCCTGCGAAATCCGGATGTTTGAAGATCACATCGCCGGCATCTTGTCCATCGACAGTGATGAGATTGATCACACCATCGGGTAATCCCGCTTCGCGGAAAAGTTCCATGATCACATGTGCGCTGTACACCTGACTTTCCGCCGGTTTCCACACCACCACATTTCCCATCAATGCAGCACTTGCAGGAAGATTTCCGGCAATAGCCGTAAAGTTGAAAGGAGTGATCGCAAAAACAAAACCTTCCAAGGGACGGTATTCAAGTCTGTTCCAGATACCCGGCTGACTTCCCGGTTGATCGCGATAGATCTGTTGCATGAAGGCAACGTTGAAGCGAAGGAAATCGATGAACTCACAAGCAGCATCGATCTCAGCTTGGTATGCATTCTTACTTTGTGCCAACATAGTGGCGGCATTCATGCGCATGCGATATGGCCCTGCGAGCAAGTCGGCTGCGCGAAGAAAAATAGCTGCACGTTGTTCCCATGCCAAACCAGCCCATTGCTGTCTGGCAGCGAGCGCGGCATCCACAGCTTTGC
Organism: Flavobacteriales bacterium; assembly: GCA_043728755.1. Taxonomy (GTDB): domain Bacteria; phylum Bacteroidota; class Bacteroidia; order Flavobacteriales_D; family Sanyastnellaceae; genus JAIBBG01. The sequence continues at coordinate 3,244 of JAYTMF010000095.1, read as the reverse complement.
TCACGTGCTCCTTTGTTCCAAAATTGAAATGGCCCAGGACTTTTTTGTGGTCCTGTGGTGGACTCATCACTTTCTTGTTCTCGGTGCGCATTAGCTGGCTTCCGATATACATCGGCACGTCGATAGGTGACTGATTGAACATCGTTTTGTACATGGCGTGAAGATCCTCGCGGTCTTGCGAACCCGGAGCATACGATCTTACAACTTCATTATCAGGATATGGAATATTGAAAACACCTTTTGGCATAGCAAAATAATTTTGGAGTGCGAATTTACGCATGAGCAACGGTAATGCTCATGAGTATGATCATTGAAACAGAAAAGTAATTAATCCGCAGCGTAATCACCGCATCCTTTCAGTGTTTTTCCATCGCGCTGAAACGAAAGAGAATGTGTGTGGGATTTTCCGTCTTTGTCCGAACAAGTTTGGTGCACGATGCTGATTGAAATATTTTCAGACTTTTCACCATTCGAAACTACACCACTCATTTTTACTTCACCGGTGGACACATTCGGTTTGTTGCCTTTCATCAAGCCTTCCTTCTGCAAATTACCTGAAAGAATTTCATTGCCGTTTTTAAAATTCAGCTTGAGAGGAAACGATCCATCGCTTTTTGCATCCAGTGATAATTCCCACGAACTGTCGGAACCATGTCCTGAGAAATAAGGTTGTGTTTCTGGCACTTCGGGTTGCTGAACTGTTTGTTTTTCATCCAAAATGATCCCTTGTGGCGGAGTCTGTTCACCCGTGTTGCATGAGCAAAAAAGTGAGATTACCGCGATTCCGAAATATTTCATTCTATGTTTTAATTTAATGGATTTGAAAGCTTCACTTTGACAAATACTACTGGCAAGCACTCTTATACCAATGTGATTTATAAAACGTGCCAATGTTTTAGAAATCATACAGCGGTAAATGCCGATGGATACAATTGTTTAGTTCAATCTGGCGAAGTAAAGATTGGACTACTACACTTGTCCAATCGGTATTAGGTAACGTAGCAAACTTCAGCAGATTGCTTATAGAATTTCAAGGGCACTTGTACGATCAGAAAGTGGCGTAAGACACGCCATCGCCGCACAACTCTGCTCCTCAGCGCCCTAATCCTTCATTCCCCAACATTCCCCTTGCACCAATCCTCCTGCGCACACCATCTTCGCAAGGTGAGTAAATCTCTTGTGTTCATTTGAGGCGGTGCGGCCGGGGTTTTTGTAGCGGTGAATGAGGCATTGCGTGCTTTCACAATCGCCGGCTTTGTTTGTATAAAAGTTACTGGGATATAAAATTTTAGAATATTTTCGTCGAAGTTAAGTTATGACTAAACCAGAACATATATTTGTTCTTCGAAAGTTGGAATTAGAGGGGAAGGTGAACATCTATCTATTGATAATGGACAGTGTTTGTGAATATGACCAATTTGAATCACTCATCAACGCAGAAAGCACATGGGCAAAGCAACTCCATAAAATACAGACCAGACTACTGTATGTTGCCATGCCAGCATTATTACCTAACGATAAATTTAGAGATATTACACCAAAGGGAGATTCCGTGAAGGAATTTGAAATCAAAACGGAAAATCTTCGAGTATACTTAATCATGATAGAACCTGAAGGACGTTTGATCGTATGTGCAGGAAAGAAGACTAATCAAAAAAAGGACATCGCACACTTCAGAACCATCAAAAGGCTTTATCTAGAATCATTTAAAGGCTAACCAATCATGCTCACACAAAAAGAACTTGTCCGCACGCCGGAATACTGGCAAGAAAAAATACAGAATGACTTGTATCAAGAGGTAATGATGTACTTAAATGCGAATAAAATGAATCGCGCTGATTTAGCCAAGGAATGGAATGTATCCAAAGGATATGTGTCACAAGTGATGAATGGCAACTTCAATTTTACAATGAGCAAATTGATAGAACTGGCATTAAATATGAATCTTGCGCCAGTGCTGGAATTTCAACCAATGGCAGCTTGTGGGTACGAAATGACAATATATTCTGATCATGTTGAGAAAATAAAATTGGCAGATGAAGGATCATGCAAAGTCGTTTCAATAAAAAATGGAATGCAGATTAATAGTGTAATGGACTATTCACGAGTGAAGCAATGAATACTGGCATAGCAAAACTATCAATTAAAAAGTGATCAATGATTTCAAACTTAGAAGTTCAAATGGGTATTAAGCAAGTCAAAGAACTTGCATTTATGATGGACGAGTCGGCATTTAGAATAGATATGCATTTCAAAATGAATATCCAAACGGAATTGAGTTTTGACTTTGCGTCTGACGACTTATTTTTTCAGATTGCGGTTACATTTCTAAATGATGAGCATCGTAATATTGCTCGAATTGAGGTAATGAATAATTTCGTTATTCAAAATTTAAGACAGTTTCACGTTTCTAATTCGAGCGAAAAAATTGAAATCCCAGAAGACCTTTTAACGATAATATTCAGCATTTCATTTTCACACGCTCGCGCTCTTATGTCCAATCATCTGAATGGTACAGCTATACAATCACTGATGATTCCGGTTATTTCGCCAAAGGCAGTTTTGAAAACATTGAAGATACAAGGAATCGATTTGACAAAATCAAAGAAAAAAGTCTCGTCCCCCCAAAAAAGAGGAAGGAAGAAGAAAACCAAAGTATAAGATTTATTTAATTGGTTCTAAGGGTTGAGAACTTCCAATTGGCAATTCATCAACTTTCCCCTTGCACCATTCCCCCTCCTCACCTCATCTTCGCAGCGTGAGTAATTCTCTTGTAGTCATAGGTGGCGGTGCGGCCGGGTTTTTTGCTGCGGTGAATGCTGCGGCCATGAATAGTGCGCTCAAAGTCACCATCCTTGAGAAGTCGCAACAATTGTTGGCGAAGGTGAAGGTGAGTGGTGGCGGTCGATGCAATGTAACACACAGTTGTTTTGAGCCGCGCGAGTTGATTAAGTTCTATCCACGCGGTTCGAGAGAATTGCTCGGTCCTTTTCATACTTTCCAACCCGGCGATATGTTCGAATGGCTGGAACAGCGCGGCGCGCAACTGAAGACGGAGGAGGATGGCCGCGTTTTTCCTTCTTCAAATAAATCGCAGACAATCATCGATTGCTTTATGAAAGAGGCGGCGAGCCTGGGCGTAACAGTGAAGATTTCCAGTGGTGTAAAATCGTTGGAGCGCGTCGAGGATATGTGGCGCATTCATTTCCCCGATGGCCATTTTCTCGATACCAACTATGTGATT
>JAYTMF010000094.1:0-1430 GCA_043728755.1 Flavobacteriales bacterium | reverse complement strand
CCACCTCGGTTGCCAACATCGGCGCAGGACTTGCCCTCGCAGGGGCGCGTGTTTTGCTCATAGACATTGACGCGCAATGCAATTTGAGCGAATCTTTTGGCCTCGTTAGGCAAGTGCCAAACATCTACACATCTATCACGCAACGGACGCCGTTGCCGATTTATTCCGTCAAGCCCAACCTCGATGTCGTGCCGTCGTCGCTAGAATTGGTAAAAGCGGAGATTGAAATCTCGGCTGCGATGTCCCGCGAATCCATTTTACGAAAATTGTTAGACGCCGTGAAATCGAAGTATGATTTTGTGGTGATTGACTCGCCGCCGTCGCTCGGTTTATTGACAGTGAACGCCTTAACCGCCGCCGACGAAGTGATTATTCCCTTGGAAGCCGAATTTTTGGCCTATCGCGGCCTCGACAGCATCGTTTTTGCGATTGATTTGACGAAAGAAAACACCAATCCCGCGTTGAAAATTGGCGGTGTATTTTTGACAAAATACAACAAAGCGCGGTCATTGACGAAAAGCATCCGCGAAGAAGTGAGCAAATACTTCGGCGATGTGCTTTTTGAGACAGTAATTCGCGTCAATGTCGCCCTTGCGGAAGCGCCTTCAAACGGCAAAGACATTTTCGAGTACGCGCCCGACAGCAACGGGGCGGCCGATTATGCCGACTTGGTTAAAGAAATTTTACAACGCTCTAAATCATAAAACGATGGCAAAGAAATTTGAAAATATCAGCAATAACAACGTCCGAATCGGCGCAAACGGCTTGAACGGTTTGTTCACATCTAATGCTTCTAACGGGTCTAATGCGCCGACGGCAAAAACGGAAGACCCCTCAGTAGAAACGCCTATTTCGACGACAACGCGGCAAACTTTTGTCATACTTGCCGAAGATTTGCAATTTATAAAGAGCATCGTGCGGACAAAACGCATGGAAGGCGACATTGAGTTTACGCAAAAAGAAGCGTTGCACCACATCATCGATTTTTATCGGGAGAATCATTAGCGCGTTTTTGTATTTTGTTTATAAAAGAAGATTTGACAACTTTTTTCAAAGTTGCCCAATCTAAAACCCGTCAAAAAATGGCATTTTTCAGGCTTGATACTGAGGGGGACTTTCCTTACACATTCTTCAGCTATCGACCCGTTAAAATCGACGTACAATGAAGCAGATTTGACTCAAGTTGTCGATAATATCAAATTAGGCATGGACAAAGTTGAGGCAAAAGCTGAATTGGATAAATCACTTAGCGAAAGCGAAGTCGTCTCAATTCTAATAGCTACTACCGCCGCTAAAAGTTTGGTTTCTGCCGTTTCAGACGTAGCAAAGGACTTTTTCACAAATTTGAATCTCGCAAATAGCAGAAATCCCATCATGCTAAGAGGCTGGTTTTCAGGTTTTGTTAAGGCTTGGTTCAACGTCGTCGCAAC
>JAYTMF010000093.1:0-1587 GCA_043728755.1 Flavobacteriales bacterium | reverse complement strand
AATCTACAATAGATGGAACCAACATCAGTCCATCACTCACGAACAGTCAGCAGAGTTGGTGGGCAAAAACAAATGCACTATTCAAACTACCGGGTTCATTGACACTGCAGGCATTGTTTGATTATAGCAGTCGAAAAGCACTTACGGTTGCAGGAAGTGATCGTGGCGGCGGTAGTGGTGGTGGCGGTAGAGGCATGGGTGGAGGCGGTTTTGGCGGGACAGAAAATACCGTGCAAGGATACCTCTTACCAACTTACGGACTTGATCTTTCGCTCAAGCGAGATTTTCTTAAATCAAGAACAATGTCGCTCACCATTTCCATGCAGGATGTTCTGAGAACACGCGTCAACTACACACATAGCGAAACAAATCTATTCGTTCAAGACACCTTCCGTCGGCGCGACTGGCAAGTAGTGCGTGTGCAGTTCAGCTGGAAATTCGGCAAGGTGGATTCTTCTCTTTTTAGTAGAAAGAATATGAGGTCGGGTGGTGAAGGAATGGAGGGGTGATGAATTCTTACAGAACATTCAATACTAATGAGACGTTGAATCAAAATGGCAAGATTCAGACTGGTTAGGATTATACCGATTGGATAAGTGTAATAGTCCAATCTTTGCTTCGCCAGATTGAATTAAACACTTGTATCCATCGGCATATACCACTGTATGATTTCTCAAACATTGGACTGTTTTATAAATCACATTGGTATTATATACAAACAGAGAAACTCAAATAATCATTTTCCTCAATTTCTGAATTTCAATCAGTGAACTTCTGTATGAAATATTCGACAAGAATGCAGCAAGGATAAATTTTGATGATCATTTATTGAGATCACCTCTTCCCGAGTAATTCAACGACCTGTTCTAATGCTGTTGCTGAATTTTCTTCGACATCGATCCAATGAATCTCCTCATCCCGTCGCCACCATGTCATCTGACGCTTCGCAAAATTACGCGTGTGTTGCTTGATTTTATCGATGGCCTCTTCTAGACTCCTTACGTTATCGAAATAGTCAAACAATTCTTTGTAGCCAACAGTTTGCAGGGCATTCAAATGCTTATGAGCATGTACAGATTTCGCTTCTTCAATGAATCCCGATTGCATCATTGTGTCTACACGCTGATTGATTCTATCGTACAACCATTTCTTTGAACCGGTCAATCCGATTTTGATGATTTCAAAGTCGCGAATTTGATGAGACGACTTTCTCAGTTCAGAATATTTTTTTCCGGTGAGACGGCAAACTTCAAGCGCACGAATAACGCGATGGGGATTGTTGAGATCAACCTGCACAGCATATTCAGGATCAAGAGTATTTAATTCGGATACCAACGCTGCCAATCCTTCCGTATCAAACTTCGTTTTAAGTAATGATTTCAATTCCTTGCTGGAAGGCAGTTCATCGAGACCGTACAACAGCGCATCGACATACATCATGCTTCCACCACTACAGATGACGACATCATGTTTCTCAAATAGATTTTCGAGTAACGAAAGAGCGCGACGCTCATAATCACCGGCACTGAATGCATCCTGTATGGAAAAAAATCCTATGAGGTGATGTGTCGCAAGCGACAGCTCCAA
>JAYTMF010000092.1:0-3941 GCA_043728755.1 Flavobacteriales bacterium | reverse complement strand
TCGAAGCACTTTTGAAAGAAAAACCTGATTTTATAGAAGCGCAATTCATGCTTGCACAAGTCTATGACGAAACAGGGGAAACTTCAAAAGCCATTGAGCCACTCAAAGCAGCACTCGCCATCGATGAGAAATTTTATCCTGCCGGTTGGATGATGCTCTCTGAATGCTACTTCGCACAAGGTGATTACGACAACGCCGAAAAGACCATCAGCACGTTCATGCCTTATCCCAAAGAAAGTGTTCTGCAAGAAAAAAGAGCATTATTGCTCGTTTCCAGTTGTGTTTTCGCGAAGCGTGCCCTTGCACAACCGGTGCCTTTCAATCCAATCAACCTCGGACAGGGAGTGAATACGGATCGAGATGAATATTATCCATGCATTACTGCTGACGAACAGACTTTGCTGTTCACACGACTTGTGGCAGATGAATCTGCGTACATGGGAAAGCAAGAAGACTTTTATATCAGCAAGAAGGAAGGTGAAAAGTGGGTGCAAGCTCAGCCAATTAAAGAGATCAATACCCGACAAAATGAAGGCGCGCCTTCTTTGAGCGCTGATGGACAAATGCTCATCTTCACAGCATGCGAAACGGGAGATGGAACGTGGGGTGGAAATCGAACTGGATTTGGAAGTTGCGACCTCTTCTATTCTACGCGCACTGCCAATGGTTGGTCACCGGCACAGAACATGGGACAGGGAATCAATTCAGGAACATGGGAAAGTCAACCCAGCTTTTCTGCCAACGGCAGAACATTATACTTCGTGAGAGGTAAGCGCACAGCATCGGGCATAAAGGAACAAGACATTTATTATAGTTATCTCGATGAGAAAAACCGTTGGTCATCTCCGATGAAAGTATCGGGAAGAGTGAATACCATCTTCGAAGAAGAAAGCGTGATGATACATCCAGATGGTCGTACGCTTTATTTCAGCAGTAACGGTCACAGCGGTATGGGAGGACTTGACATCTTCATGAGTCGGTTGCTTCCCAATGGTGACTGGGACACACCGATCAATCTCGGTTATCCGATCAACACTTTCGAAAATGAAAATTCTATTCAAGTAACGGCTGAAGGAAAAATAGCGCTCTTCGCCAGCAACCGCGCCGGTGGTTTCGGCGGACTCGATTTATATCAGTTCGAATTGTATGATCGAGGAAGGCCAACGCCTGTAACTTATGTGAAAGGCGTGGTGAGTGATAAATTGAGTTACAAAAAACTCGAAGCTCATCTGGAGTTGATAGATCTTGAAAACGGAAGGCTCATGATCGAATCCTATTCTAATCAAGGCACAGGTGAATTTCTTCTTTGTATTCCAAGCGGAAAAGATTATGCACTGAACGTTAATAAAGAGAGCTATCTTTTTCACTCAGAAAATTTCTCTCTCAAAAATTATAACAGTCTGCAACCCTATGTACTCGATATTCAGTTGCAGAAGATGAGACCCGGAGCATCAATTGTGTTGAACAATGTTTTCTTTGAAACCAGCAAATGGGATTTAAAGCCTGAGTCGAAAATAGAACTGAACCGACTTGCAGATCTTCTCAAAGCTAATCCCGACAAAAAGATAGAGATTGGTGGGCATACAGATGATGTAGGAAGTGATGAATCCAATATGACTTTGAGTGACAACAGAGCAGCGAGTGTGGTGAGTTACCTAATGACTCAAGGTATCGATGCGACACGATTGACATCCAAAGGTTATGGTGAAACGAAGCCTATAGCAGGCAATGATTCAGATGCAGGTAAAGCGAAAAACAGGAGAACTGAATTTAAGATCTTGTAATTGCAATATGGAAACTTGTGCGTTGGCTTTGAAGTGCTGAATTATTTTAGCAAAGTGAACTATCAAAATGTACTCATATAATTGAACATCATCCGCCCGCATATAACACTTCTAGTGCTCTGCTGCGTGGCGTTGGCGTGTAAATTATTGATGATGGTGTATCCGCAGCAAGGCATCATGATCGCGGGCGTTAAATTTCGTTTCAGCGACACATCGGCAATCAACGATTCAATTCAAGAAAGAAAGATCGAAGACGTCGAACAATTTCTTGCTCAACTTGATACCATCGCTGTAGCCGCCGACACACGTATGACTGATTCAGTTATTCAGATCATAAGAAAAGAAAGCATAGTTTCACTTCAATTCAAAGATGGCAATTCTTCTTCGCTGTTTTCCCTATTCGAGGCACTCGATCATTCTAAAGAAACTGATGAGCGAATGCACATTTTTCATTACGGTGATTCTCAAATCGAAAGTGATCGAATGAGCAATGTGCTGCGACACAAATTACAGGAAAAATTCGGAGGGCATGGTCCGGGACTCATTGCTCCGGTGCCTATCACAGCATCAGCGAACATCGTGCAATCACAAAGCGACAATTGGAAGCGATATACTTCATATGGTTTTGATGATGGCAAGGCAAGTCATTCAGACTACGGTGTGATGTGCGCATTCGGAAGATTTACACCTGCTCAAAAAAGAGAGGATATCGTCGCGATGGATTCCGTGGACGCCTGGATAGAAATGCGAGCTTCGGGAATGTCCACAGTGAATTGCAAAATTTACAATGAAGCAATATTATACTTCGGAAATTTTCAATATGGCTTTCAACTCACCTTAATGCAAGATGAAGTAGTCATCAGCGAAGAATTGATAGAGCCGGAAGCAGGTGTGCTTAGCAGGAAATGGACCTTGCCTAAAAAATCTGGCAAGTTGAAATTCACATTCCGTGGACCGGACAGTCCTGATGTCTACGGCATTGAATTGCATGGCACCGGTGGGGTGAATCTGAGCAATATTGCACTGCGCGGCAATGATGGGGGAGCATTCAAACGGGTGAACAGTTTCAGCATGACGCCTGTGTTCAATGAGCTCAATGCTAAACTTTTCATTCTTCAATTTGGTGGAAATGCCGTTCCTCATCTCAGCAGCGAACAAAATGCCAAATCATACGGCATAGCATTTCGTGCGCATATCCGTCGGTTCAAACATATGATGCCAGAAGCGGCAATCATCGTTGTTGGCCCTTCTGATATGAGCACTTCTATCGACGGCGCCTTTCAAACATGGCCCTATCTCGAATCATTACGCGATGGCATGAAGCAAGCTGCCTTTGATGAAGACTGTGCGTTCTGGGATATGTTCGAAGTCATGGGTGGAAAGAACTCCATGGTGAGTTGGGTGACAAATAATCCACCCTATGCCGGTCCTGATTATACCCACTTCACACCCGCAGGCGCACGAAAAGTAGCAGAATTACTGTACAAGGCCATCAGTACCGAATACGATGCCTGGAAGGCTACACAAACAATGCAGTAATTCTTTCATCGGCAAATTTTCGTGTTGTATGGTTAGTTTTGTTGAACTTCTTTTTGTTTCTTTGAATGCTATAAATCATTTACGCATCCATGAAACAATTTTCCATTTCACTTCTATTCATCGCCGGTTTGCATTTGTTGTCACCCGGACAAGAATTTCCATACACACTCACCACCTTCACGGATGAGTATGTTCCACTGAGTGAAGCCATCGCGCTCACTCCATCGGACGATCCTACATGGGATGATCCACAAGGTGGAACTTATCTTGTACCCCTAGGCTTCAGCTTCACAATGATGAATCGCACTGTTTCCAATGTTGCGATCATTGATCCTGGTTGTCAGGTTGGATTTGGAAGTTTGAGTGCGGACTCTGTGAATGCACTTTCGCCATACTTCGCCGATGTGATGAATGGCAATAGTGATTCGGTTGTGTCAGCTATCTTTTATACTGTCGATGGAATTACCGGTAACAGAATCTGCAAAATGGAATGGCAAAACGTAGGGTTCTACGAAGAGTTTAACGCCACCGGTGGATTCACTCTTTTTAGCAATTATCAAGTATGGCTCTATGAAGGAACGGGCGACATAGAATTTCGCTATGGCCCAAACACAATTA
>JAYTMF010000091.1:0-3175 GCA_043728755.1 Flavobacteriales bacterium | reverse complement strand
CTTTGCTCAATTGCGACACATCAAATTGCTGATTGGGGAAATACACTTTTTCATCCATCACCGTTCGGCCGGTCATGTCGGTGATAAAAATACGCGATGTATTTTGCGGCAACACGGCTTTGAGTTGGTTGTCAAATGGATTGGGCCAGAGCTGGAGTTGTGGTGATGCGTTGTTGTCATCGAAGCCGACCACTGCGGGGCAGCCGGATGGCTGTTCATAGCCGCAGTTGTCGATTTTGAGGAGCCAGTGTTTTTGATAGAAATCATTGTAGGAAACACCATTGCACAAGTATCCGCCGTCCGGCGTTTGAACCATGTCGAACGGTGTTGTTCCGGCATACATTGGAGCGCCATAATCATCAGAGAAATATTGGTTTTGCCACATGACTACACCCTGTGAACTGAATTTTGTAATCGTACTTCCTTGATAAATTACATTTAGTAAATCGGGTGTATCGCCCGGAAAGGTTCTATAGAACGCCAAGTCCAAGTAGCTTGAGTCAGAATCGATCAATGTGCATAGATGAGCAATGCTACCTCGCCACTCGTCGCCGGGGAGATCATAGTCCATGTCATTGGATGCTGTGAAGGAAGTTGGATCAATTATCACATGATGTGGCGTATTTTTCTGGATATTTCCGGGAAATGCCAATACAGGATACATCTCATGACAATAATTATAGAATAATATTATTTGGTTATCGTGGGTTATTTCCATCTGTGGTCCTTGTTCGAAGCAGTGTTGAGGATTCCCAAAATCAAGCTGTCCTACAACATTTCCCTGCGAAGTAACCTTGTAAATTAATGTTTGATAGTCTGATGGATTTTGAGTTGTGCCTTCGAAAGGAACAACATATCCTAATATAAAATAGTGACCTGCGACATATCTTATCTGACTCATCGCAAAGACATGATTTGAATGCACATGGCCTTCATCTTCCAAAACTTCTCCTGAAGAATATTTCATCCGAGTGATACGCCAACCGGAACTATCTGGCGCTCCGCCGTGACCATTTTTAAATGCCGCGTTGCTTAGCATTGCAAACGAGCTATCGTCAACAGAACAAAAAGACACGCATGCATGGTGTAAAGAATCACAATTATTCCATTCAGAAAAATGTTTTTCCCAAACAACATTGAAGTCCGTATCGAAATTTACGCATCCAACAATTGACGGCGCAATTGGGCACTCCTCCGTATCTGTATGGTCATATCTTGAAATAAATCCTTGGGGTGATTTTAGATAGGCATCAGCTGAATTTCCGGGAGCACTTATTATATATGGATACACTTCAACTGCTGCGTTTTGAATGGTTATGCCTTGATCATTTATTCTGCGATATTCTAATCGAGATCCACTTAGGCCAAGGCTTATTGAATTATTCACTTCAGAAAAAATTGTGGTTTGAAGTGTTCCCCCGTCTAATCCAAAGTACACATTGTTGAAATAGGTATATTGTGTATATGCAGGAATCACGCAAATGAGTTGAAAGAAAAGAATAAGCGATTTCATTGGAATTGAATTAAATTGGTTGTCGGCAAAGACCGAGAAACCAATGTTATTATTAAATTTTGATAAGGGTAAAGTGATCAACCTTTTGTGATGTCTTCGCTCTAATTAGGTAAGTACCACACAGCAAATCTTGCAAGTCAAGAATCAATTCAATTTGTCCCTTTCTCATCAATTGAGACAGCAGCAATTTTCCATCTACCTGATAGATATCTATCTGCATATTTTCGAGAAGCACTTCCTTGAGACGCAAAGTAGAGTACCCAACGTTAGTTGGGTTGGGGAACAACTGCAGTTGATTTGTCGAGGGGTCATTGGGTCTCAATCTCATGGATTTTGTTTGAAAGCATTCTATTTCGACTTCTTCTTCGCCTGCATATGCAACAAGGATATCTTGCGCGTACCGGGCTAATCCGCATCGATCATTGTCTCGAATATCGAGTAAGTATGTTCTTTCTGTGTTCGTCGGAATTTGAAGCTCCCGTGAAATGATTGCATGATGGATCCCCTGGAGTTCGCTTGTCGTATTAAACTGACTCGAATGCTCTGCGTTGATTCGGTGCCTTGCGCTAAGACTTTGCATACGTTCAATGCCACTTGTTATGCTGCCTGCTTGCATTTCCAGTACGGCCAAGAGATAATCCTGTTCAAGAATGGTTGGGTCAAGCAAACTTCTTATTTGGATGAGTCCATTACTACTTTCAGTTGAACTAATTGAAGATATAGCGTAAAAGATGTTTTGATCAACAGTACTTCTTATTAGACCCAGATCATCTTCCATCATTTCTTTGGGAGATGTGCTTCCGTAGCCAAGCATAATCTGCGCCTTTTGGTAGCAGTTGAGTGGAATTTCACGCAATTCCAAAGCATTCCATATTTCTTTGTCTTTGGCAGCGCTTGGATTGGAAGCGAGCACCGCAGTGAGCATGGCGGCGGGTAACTCATGTTCTTTTTCAATTGCAGCTAGCATAACCTCCGTGCTTAACGCGGGACTAACACTCAACAAGTCTTGAAAAAGATTCAAGGCTTGTGTGTATTCCATAAACAGAACATTATTTTTCAATGTTGAAGTGCTGCCGTCATCTACATAAGCAGAATAAACTTCTTTTAAATTGTTGTATGCATTCTGTGATGCAACAATATATTGTATGATTGATAGTAAGGTTGGAGTTGCATAGGTTATTTGATCGCATATGGTCAGATCCTGATTACCGCTTTGCTGATGCGGAATCACAATGTTGAAAGGCGCATTGACAGATTGATAAGGTTCTAAACCTGCGTAAAATATCGAGGATTCTCTCGGCAAATTATTGGTTGCATCATAATTTACGCCTGAATAGTCATTGGGATGAAATAGATAGTGAAAACCATTCATGGTACCTGTTGCGACAGCAACCCCGGCTTGAATATCATCTTGATTATTACCGTTGTTTGAGCTAGCAGTAAAATTATTACCTGCAGACTTATTGTACACGCCGGTGAAGTTTTGAAAAGTATTAGCTTGTCTATTAGCAACGCCTGATTCTGTTTCATCACAACCATTTGAGATGCAAGTCACTATAATATCTCGACCACAATTTTCAAATTCGTTACATTCAAAATGAACACCAACTAAGCCATTCACCGACTGAGAATTCCTGTTCCGATTCAATACAAATAGTCCGT
>JAYTMF010000090.1:0-3380 GCA_043728755.1 Flavobacteriales bacterium | reverse complement strand
GCGGATTCCAACACATGTGTCTGCGGCAAGTTGGCATTGTACCAGTTCGCCGGCGTATTCGGCAGCCAATATTGAATGTCTTCACCCCATGCGATGAGCAATTCATTGACGGCTAAAAATTGAGGAGTGTAGGTCATATAACATTGCGCCACAGGCTTGATGAATGGCACGAAAACATGTTCCATTCTGTAATTGCGGTATGTCCAGATACCGATCGCGATCATAGCGGGCAAGGCAATGAGTATTGAATTTCTCAACCACCACTTCCATGTTTCCTTTCTTCCGAAGAAAATAAACGCACAGAGCACCGGAAGAATGACGATGGCAATTTGTCTTAAGAAGACGGACCACGCCAGCCAAAGTCCGGCAAGGAGCAAATACTTCATCTTGCCTTCTTTTAAAAATCCGGTGAGACTGTACACACTAAATATGAGAGTCGAAACGGCGAGACTATCGGACATCAAAGTGTGATCCCAGATGGAGACGAAGGAGCTCAGCGTGTACATCACAGCAGTTACCTCAAAAACATATTTGTAGGGAAAAATGCGCGCAGCAACAATGGCGAGCAACAACACCGACAATACCGAAAGGAAAAACTGAATGATCACCACACAGACAAATGCGGGTTCCTGGCCGAACATCCAGGAGAAGGGAACAAAGACAGGGAGAAGGCCGGGCATTCTGCACATGCTTGGGTAATATCCCTGATGCGCAAAAATTTCTGCCGGCTCGTAGTAGTTTCTCGTGTCGCCCATGGCCACAGCGATCACGTGGTGTATCTGACTTTCACGCGCATGTCGGTTGAACTGCACTGTGAAGTATGCGAACATCACAAGCTTAACACTTAATATGATGAGCAGCCATTTGAGCAAATAGGGTCGCGATGTGAAATCCGGTTTCAAATTTTTCATGCCATCAAATAAATTGAAAATGAAGCGCCGCCGCTTGCGCAGAATGAGGTTGATGAGATAGAAATTTCGTCGTAAAAATTGCGGGACAACATGCGCCAAATGTAATAAGATAGGCTAAGTTCAAACCCCTCAGGGAGGGCAAAATTCATATTTGGTAGATTCATGAAAGAGGTTTTTAGAAGAGCCCTAAAGCCAAATGGTTTCACACCACAAGGTTTCGTACTGCATTTCACGGAATGAATTTAGAAAAAATGGAATTTAATTGTCTATGTTTATTTTAGTAGAATAGTCATCTATCTGTATTGACTCAACTCCAAAGGAGTTCAATGACTTATCTCGAAATGAATCTTTTAGTATGAGTTCAAGACTGACTATTGTCTAAAAGGACTGCTGAATGAAATTGATTATAATTATTTGTTTCAGCGATTTCTGAAATTCTTTCTGAGAAATTCTGAGTGAAACTATATGGAGAAATGCAATGCGAATGAATGCGGATATTCACTTTACTTTTTATAGACAGGCACAGTGCTGCACGGCTCCCCGAACATGATGTTTTTCGCAACGGGTTGGAGTTTGTTCACCAGCTCTACATATGCAGAAGTGGGAACCGGCTTGTGGCTGCATCCCTTGATGATGATGCGTTTATCGAGATAATCATCCACATTGATTGCTGAGATTAATTCGGAGAAGACAACAGTCTCGAGCATTTCAGGACTTCCAAAAACAAAGCGTTTTGCCACACCGGAAAGTTTCGAAGCGATGAGCATATAAGCCCAATTGGGAACGATGGCATCTGCACTACAGATTATGGCGACGTATTTATCCCTGTAAATATTCCAGTCGTTGATTTTGATCCACTCGCGGAAATCTTTTTCCTTCAACGCCAGGCCTTGCCACAACTGATCTTTGATATCAATCACCGCGCGCGCACCTTCCGGAAAAATATCTTCCAGATCGAGGGTGATGAGTCCACTTGCAGCGACTTTATTGATGATTTCTGACACTGTGCAAAGTTAGGCGAAACGTTCGACGTTGGTAGAATGTATAGCGCGCTTTGATTTTTGTAGTGTGGATCGTTCCTGATTCATCGTTTTTTTGCGTTTACTTCGGGTAAGAAGTCACGGGCGCTGCTTAGGTTTTATACCGTTTGGACAAGTGTAATAGTCCAATCTTTGCTTCGCCAGATTGAACAAAACACGTGTATCCATCGGCATATACCACGGTATGATTTCTCAAACATTGGCCTGTTTTATAAATCACATTGGTATAACATTTCTTTCTTGGTTGTCGCCTAATGATTGAATTTATCCACTTCTAAAATTCAAAACCATGAAAGCACTCATAACCCTTCTCGCCATAGCCATTGCATCGATGGCCATCCACAGAAAAACACCTAAGAACAGGAGCTGAAAACAGCACTCGATCGCCAGGTGAATCGACACATCTTCAATCCGGTTCAGGGCGAATCAAAAAATCTGAAAGGCAAAGCCGACGTGATGTTGGAGGTGATGCCAAAAGGTGACATACAAGTTGTATTGATCCAATCGGGAAATCCATTGGTGAAAAATTTCATCGAATGTCAGGTGAAAAAAATGAAGGTCAATACCGATGAAGTAATCGTAGGAGAAATCTTCAAAAACAGATTCGTTTTTAAGGCGAAGGAATAGCAGAGTCTGAAGATTCTTGGGCGATTTGAATTCAATTCCTCGCTCTGATCAAAAGTGTGAGAAAGAGTGTGAGTTTTGAGAAAGAGCATTCGCCAACAGGACGCCGTTCCTGAAGACTCACTCTCACACTCACACTTCCAAACAAGGCAAGTATTTATTTTTCAATAAACAGGTCTAAAAAAGCAACGACCGCCGGTATAACGATATCGGCGGTTTTTGTTTTGAGCCAATATCGTCCCTGGAAATTTACATTCTTAAGAACGCAAACACCAATTTGAATGTGAGTGTCCGCATTGAGAAGGGCGGAATTTCACCTTTGACATTCAAGTGAAATAATCAATCCCCCACCACAAGTATCTTCTCCTTTTGGAAAATGTGCGTACCATCTGTCAATGACAAAACATAACTACCCTTTGCCCACATCGAAACATCTGCGATATATGTCGTGTTTGAAGTTGTCGGTTTGAAAGAAAAAACCAGTCTTCCGGTCATGTCATGCACATGAAATTCAAGACTTTCATTGGACGAATTTTGTTGATCGCCGAGATAAATATTGAGTGAATTTGAAGCGGGATTGGGGCCAACCAAAAAGTAATTGCTCACATCGGGAAAGAAGGGGATTTCGCAACCACAAGACATCGCTACGCGCTCTCCGTCGCAACCGGGCACCAGACACCCGCAGGCATCCACTTTGAGAATCCAGGCTTGTTGTCGCGGAAGTATGGGTTGCCAGTTCGCGCTTGCACCGGTCTGATCTGTCGCTTCACCCACCATGATGTATCCACCATCGCTTGTGGCTTTC